>NZ_JBAQWU010000372.1:0-5912 GCF_049299075.1 Gordonia sp. (in: high G+C Gram-positive bacteria) | reverse complement strand
GTGTCGCAGGTGGTCGCGGCGGGCGCTTCGGGGTCAGCCCCGGCGGGCGGCGGGATCGGCCCGAGCCGCGACGTCGAGGTGGACTTGTCTGCCATTGCCGGGCGGTACTACTCACCGTGCACCGCGGGCGATTTGGCCTGTGACGCTCCCGTTGATGCGCCGATCGTCGGCTTGGTGACGAACATCGCTGGGCAGACCGAGATGGGTGGGGATTCGGTAGAAGCTCTTACCTCACTCGGGGAGGCGCTAGCACTGACGACGGTGAAGACGGCAGTGCCACTGATCAACGAGGACCTGCAGGCTCCGCAGAGCAACATCGAGTCGCTTTCCTACCAGCCGACGCAGACTCTGAGCTCTCGTCTGGCCGAAGCGTCCGACCCTCGGGCACCGATGCCGACGATCGACGAAGGCATCCAGGCGCTGTGGAAGATCGGCACGATCGGCTTCAACGCCGCCAAGACCGTGCTGCGGCACGTCGCTAACCCGTCCACGATCGGCCAGGTGATCACAGCGGGCGCAGTCAATCCGGCCGCCGTGATCGCGGTTCTTGCGCCGAAGGTGACAGCTGCGGCGGTTGAGCTGGTTCCTCCCGCCACTACACAGCGCTGGGTTCAAGAGGCGTTCACCGCGTTCGAGGCCGAGTTCGCGGACAACTCGGAGCTTTTCACAGTGACCAGTGCGCTCAAGCTCTTCCAGACGGCCAATGCGCACGGCTCCTATGGGTCGGTGGCCGCGTCGCCGACCGGGCAAGCGCCGACGGCATTCGTCACGGCCTGGCTCAAGGCTGTGGCGCGGGACGTCGCCGATTCTGGGGCCAGTGGGGTCGCCACAACGGTGCCTTCGCAGACTGATGTGCCGACCGATGCGTCCGAGGCCACTGAGCCGCAGCCCGCAGATTCCTCCGGCTTCCGTATGCCGGGTATTACCTCTCCCTAATTCCGTTCGCGCGACACCCATCGCTCGGCGATCGGCGTCTCGCTCCGAGATTGATAACCGCTATTACTTCGACTTCGACTGAAGGTGCAGACCGGTGACGATGACCAAATCCCCGCACGATGGGCCAGCGTGGGTCGGTGCTCTCGACGAGGCGGCACTCGACTACGTCGACGGTGTTGAACCGCCGACCGATACCGAGGCTCTCGCCTGGGGTGGACAGGCTACCGGGACCGAGATCGCGCTGGTGGGCTGCCATGGCGGTGCCGGCATCGACACTCTCGCCGCTCTAATCGGCGGAACCGCACCGGTAGGCCGGGTGTGGCCGGTCCCGTCGGCTGGTGGATCTGTCGCGGTGGTCCTGGTTGCCAGGGAAACCTTGGCCGGTCTGGAGGCTGCGCACATTGCACTACGGCAGTGGATGACTGGCGGTACACCCGACGGCACCATTCTGCTTGGGCTCGTTCTCGTCCCGGGCTCTCGGGGGAAGGTCACTCCAGCGGTAGCGGTCAAGCGTCGGCTCGTTGCTGGTTTGGCACCGATGGTCAGCCAGATGTCGGTTCAGTGGCATGAGGAGCTGCTGAGCCTTTCCCTTGCCGATCTGCCTCGTCTAGACCCATTCACCGATCCAGGTGCGGAGCTGCCGAAGCGATACCCCAAGTCACTGATCCCTGGCGGCGGTGTGACCCGCGATGTGGCGGAACTCGCGTATTCACTGGCGGATCTCGCTGCGGACGGCGGTGAGGATGATGCGGGGTGGCAATCCAGCGACGAAAGCCGGGAACTGCCGGTTCTTCCGCCGCTTCCCGACCACTGGGCACACACAGAAGACGACGATGCCGACCACGGTCATGCCGCCCCTTTGCTCGCGCCTGCGGTAGCCGCCGTCGACGAGGTCCCCCCGCCGAGCAGTCCGCACGTCCCGCGTGCGGCGGAAGCCGACGATGCGCAGCCACCGTATAGGGATCGGCTAGGCGCACTGCGTGACCGGCTGGGCAAACCTCGGGCGGCGATGATCGCTGTGATCGCTGCGGCCGCGGTGATGGTGGTGTTGGCGGGCCTGGCGCTAGTCAAGACGATCGGTGAGGTCGCCCCCAATGACCGTCCGTCCATGGAGGGGTTGACCAGTGCAGCGACCGTTGCTGCCGCTGATTCGTGCATCGACCGCTCCGACGGCGCGGTCACTGTCGGGAACGGACCGGGCGACCGCCGGGGCTCAGGTCCCGACGTGATCAAGGCATGGAATCACGCCTACTACACGACCCGCGACGCTGTAGCGGCTAAAGCGGTGACCGCCGAGGGCGCCGTGTCTGCCACCGATTCGCTGCAAAAGGCTATCGACGCCGTTCCACAGGGGACCGCGCACTGCCTGTCGATCACCGATCTAGGTGCAGGGCGCTACGCGGTGGCTTTGACCGTGATGGAGCCCAATGAGCCGCCCAGGGTTCTACAGCAGGTGATCGACACCGCTACCAGCGGCGGCCAAACCTGGATCACCGCCATCCGGAAAGCACCATGAGCTGCCTGTTTCCTACTACCAACTTCGCTCTCCGACAGAAAGAAGGCCACGTGTCCAATCGGACTTTCACTCGCCGTAGCAAGGTCGCCGCAACTGCGATGCTTGTCGGCGCACTCACCGCCGGGGTGGCAGCGCCACCCGCACTAGCTGATCCCGAGCAGGGCGGTACCACCCCGCAGACCGACCAGAATCAGGGCGGAACCGCGCCTGAGGATGATTCGATCCAAGGCGGTACCACCCCCGAACCGGCACCGGCACCGGCACCACAGTCGAACGTTCAGCCGCTCATCCCAAGCCCTCCGCAGGGCCGATATGAGCCTGCGCCCCAGTCACCGCCGACCTACGAGTCTCCGTACACCCCGGTGCCTCAGGGTCCGTTGCACGCGCCGAAGTGGGTGCCTCCGGTAAAGCGTAAGGCAGCCCCTCCAGACACCCTCAGGCTCGGCAACGTGTTGATTCCCGTAGAGCAGCTCCCGCAGTTCCCGAACCGAGACGGGGCGGTCGTTTCGGCCAATGAGTGGGGCGGGTACTTCGAATCGGAGATCGCTCGGGGGCTGATCAGCGTCGGTGTGCCACCCGATGAAGCTTCCCGGAAGGCGGCATCGACGGTCATCGGTGCCGTCGCCGGCGGCATCGTGGTTGGCTCAGCCGCATTCCTGGCGACCACGCTGGTCGTTGGCGTGGTTGCCGTTCCCGTCGGAGCACTCATCGGCGCCGGTGTCGGAGCAGGTATCAGTGGCGGCAACCCGGTAGCCACCCTCGGCGGTGCAGGGATCGGTGCAGGGATCGGTGCAGGGATCGCTCTGGGCGCAGGAACCGCCACCGGCCTGCTGGGCACCGTCGTCGGCGCGGCCGGCTTCGGGGCTTTGGCGTACGTATTCGGTGCCGGTGATCCCGGTCAAGCCACGAAGCGGCCCCCTTTGCCTTGGGAAGAGCAGCAACCGCAGGTCCTGGTCGACAGTGGTGCAAACCAGTTCGAACTGCACTTGCCTGCCCAAGCAGCCGCACAATCGGGTCTCCCGGCGGTCGACTACGTCGTCAGCGGCCACGGTGACGTGTCGCTCAGCGCACAGGTCGGACCCGAAACCGTTGAGGCGGGCTGGACTGCCGAACAGGCGCAGGCCCCGATCAAAGCGCTGGGCGATGCCGCCCCTGCAGCCGAAGCGGCCATCGCGCAAACAGTTCGTGCGGTCACCGATGCCGCCGCTGAGGCGATCCCCGGGCTGACCGTTCAGTGGCCGCAAACCGTGAGCCCCAAGCCCCGTGGCCGGCACGCCCGGTAGCTGCTGCGCGGCGATGATCCGCATTCGCTGACCCCCTCGAACTCCCAATAGTCCAAAAGAAGGAGAGACCCAATGTCCACTACACAACTGGTCACCGCCCAGGCCGACACTCTGATCGCGCTGGCCCAGCACTCGGCCTACCTCGCCGACACCGTCCAGGTTCCATCTGTCACCCCGCCGGGAAGTGAAAAGTTCATGCGCATTCCCGGCATCATCAAATGGGCCGTCACCCTGCTCGGCGTGACCATGCTGATCGCCTCCGGCGGAGTCATGGCGCTGGACAAGCTCACTGACCATTCGGTCGGCAGTAAGGGAATGAAGATCGCTGGTTGGTCGTTGGTCGGTGGCATCATCGTGGCGATCGCCCCGCAGCTGTACGGGTTCATAAACGCATGAGTCGTGTCAGGTGCGTGGTGGGCAGCGGCGCGGTTCTCGCCGGGTTCCTCGCCTCCGTGCTCGGTAGCGGCATGGCTACGGCAGCTGAGAAGGGTCCGCTCGTCCCGCCCGATGATGTGGTAGGTCCGTTCATCGAACTGCTCGGCGTGTTCAAGTGGTTGATCACCGTAATCGGCGTCACCGTTTTGATCGCCTCGGCTGGATTCTTGTGGGCCGACAACAGTGGCTCGATCTCGTCGTGGCTGGCCGTGGACCCCATGGTCGCTCGCCGGCGAGTCCTGAAAGTCCTGTACGGGTCGATCATCGTGACCACTGCTGGCGAAACCGCGTGGTGGTTGCTGCGATGACGCCGAACATCACTGAACGGTCACGGTGGGTCATCGCCGGTGTCGCTGTCGTGGTGGCGATAGTCGCCGGCCTCGTCGCGAAGGGCTGTGGGGGAGAGTCGTCACCGCCTCCAGCAGCACAGATCGCGGCATCAGAAGTGCGGTGGCAACCGTTCCAGGGAATCGACCTCCCCTTCACCGCCGAAGGCCCACGCCAGCCTGTAGACCCGGCTCCCACCGGGTACACGGACACTCCAGCCGGGGCTGCGATTGCCGCCATTCAGGCAACCGTTCGGATGTCTGTGGCCGACGACGAGCAGTTTCCCCAGGTCTCTGCGGAACTCTTGGCTCCTGGTCCCGGTCGCGACTGGTTCATCGCCAACCGCCTTCGAGTGTCCACTGCCGGACCAGTGGACCCCGCAATGGCACCGAAGGTCCTCGGGTACCGCGTCACCGACTACAAGAAGGGTGTCTCCGCTAGCGTCGACATCTTCACTGAGCTGCCCGACGGGTCGATGAGTGTCAATCACACAACGGTCGCATGGGCCGCCAGTCGGGACTGGGCACTCGTTGTCCCTGAGCCCACCCAATCGCACCCCCGGGTTGAAGCGGTCGACACCCTTCCTCCCGATGTCTTCTCGCTGCGGTGACCTCTACCTAAATCGAACGCGAAAGGGAACTCCTATGAACGAGTCGCCTCCTGTTTCCCCAGAGCCCGACGAGAGGTCGGCGTGGTCGCTGACAACGATGTTGGCGGTCACCGGGCTGACTGTCGTCGTCATTCTGGCGGTGGTCAGCACCTTCATTCTGATGGGTGACGATGACACCCCGGAGACGTCCGCGCCGCCACCACAAAGGTCCGGTACCGCCGAGCCAAACCCACCGGAGGACCTGGACGGCAAGTTCGACATCCCGACCGTCGACATTCGCGGCCGCGAAGTCGCGGTACCGAAGAACCCCTGGGGGCAGGTACTACCTCAGACGGGCAAGCCTAGCGGCGGTGACGGACCCCCTGACGGTCTGATGTGGCAGCGGGTCGTAGCTATCCCAATGCCGTTCTCGACCTCTGCCGGGCCGACCCGGATCTCAGCTACTGGTGTGCCGTCAGGGTTCAGCCGAACGCCCGATGGAGCGGTACTGGCGGCATGGCAGCTGGGGTGGCGGCTGGCGGCTGGGCCGCGAGAAATGCGTGAGGCGCTGATGGCATCCTCCGTTCAGTTCAGCCCCGACTACGCAGCAACTCAGAGAGCTGCATACGACGAGCTTCCCGACTCTTTCGGCCCGACCGAGCTTCGCGGTTTCGACAACATTCCGGACTACATCAACGTTTGTCGGCGGCGGTCGAAACCTGAACGGTTTCGGCGGTCCAAAAGTGAACAGTCTCTAGTCTAGGTTTTCTTGTTCGGCTTTGATGCTGGGGAGTGTTTCCAGGCCTCGGTCGCGTAGCCGGTAGGA
>NZ_JBAQWU010000371.1:0-12573 GCF_049299075.1 Gordonia sp. (in: high G+C Gram-positive bacteria) | reverse complement strand
TACGGGACCTGGTGGGCGACGTGGTCGCGCAGCGGCGGGCGTTCCTCGTGGTTGGCGGAACAGGTGCTGGTAAGAGCACGCTGCTCAATGCCCTTCTGGGGCAGGTGGATGCGCGTGAACGTCTGGTGCTTGTGGAGGACGCGCCGGAGCTTGATCCCCAGCATCCGCATGTGGTGCGACTGGTGGCTAGGCCGCCGAACGTCGAAGGTGTCGGCGAGGTGTCCGTGCGCACGTTGGTCCGCCAGGCGCTGCGGATGCGACCGGACCGGATCGTGATCGGTGAGGTCCGCGGGGCCGAGGTGATCGACCTGCTGACTGCCCTCAACACCGGGCATGAGGGCTGCGCGGGGACGCTGCACGCAAACTCTGTGACCGAGGTACCCGCGCGCATGGAAGCGCTTGCCGCACTGGGTGGAATGGGTCGTGACGCGCTACACAGTCAGCTCGGTGCGGCGCTCGATGTAGTCCTCGGGGTAGCGCGGCGACCGGACGGTCGGCGGGGGCTCGCCGAGATCGGTACGGTGCAGCGGGCGAGTGACGGAATGGTGTCGATCCGGACCATGTGGTCGCGATGATGACCGCCGGATGTGTCGTGCTGGTGGCACTGGCGGTGCTCTGCTGGCCGTCGGCGACGGCAGCACGCCGGGTGCTGGTTCTAGGTGGTGCGCCTGCTCGGCGCCGAGTCCGCCCTGGAGTGATCGTGATGGTGCTGGCCATCGTTCCGGTTGTCGGGGCGGTTGTCGGTATGGGTGCGGGTATTGCGATGGGGATTGTTGCCGCGGTAGTGATTTCGCGCCACCGAGCGGCATCAGCCAGGGCCTCCCGAGATTCCCGCGAGGCTGATCTGGCTCGGGCACTCGGGGTGGTGGTGGCGGAGATGTCGGTCGGCGCACCATTGGTCGCTGCCTGCCGAGTGGCCGCGGCGGAGCTCGATGATGCCGATTCGGTGGTCGCCGTCGAACTAGGGCGCATCGCGGCACATGTCGAACTGGGTGGCGGTGTGGATCCGGCGGTGATTTCCGAGGAGCTACCCGGGTTGCGGAGGCTGGCCGATGCGTGGACGGTGTCGGCGGCACACGGGCTGCCGATGGTCGATCTGCTGGAGGCATTGCGCCGGGATCTGGTGCAGCGCAAAGAGTTTGCCGCTCGAACAAAGGCGGCCCTCGCCGGACCGCGGGCCACTGCTACGGTGCTCGCCTGCCTGCCGTTACTCGGACTCGGCTTGGGGCAACTGATCGGTGCGCGGCCGGTGGCGGTGCTGCTCGGTACGCCGATCGGATCGATGTTGCTGGTGTTCGGAGTGACCCTAGCCGCCGCGGGAGTGCGTTGGGCGGACGCGATCGTCGCCCGGGCTGCGCGATGACTATTGCGCTGATCGCGATCGCCGTGGCACTGGCCGTGTGGCCGGTGCCAGGCCCGGCCCTGACGCGGGTGACCAGCCGGGACCGGCCGGGGCGACTCGACATGCTGTTTCACGGGGAACCGCGCTGGATCGGGCGGACGGCTCGTGAGCCAGATCCCTTCGCGATCGCCGCCGCCTACGATCTCCTGGCGGTCTGTCTGCGCGCCGGCCTGCCGGTCGGGGTGGCCGCGTCGGTGGCCGCCGATCGGGCCCCGGAACCGTTGGCCGGAGCTCTGATGAGGGCCGCCGAGCTCCTCGCCCTCGGTGCCGACCCGGCCCAGGCGTGGTCGTCTGGCGGGAAGCCGGACGAGAGCTTCGGCGAGTTGTCCATGCTCGCGCGCCGCGCGGCCCGCGCGGGATCGTCGTTAGCCGAAGCGATCGCCGGGTTGGCCGAGGCCACCCGGGTTGCTGCCCAGACGCAGGCACTGGCCCGGGCCGAACGGGCTGGCGTCACCATCAGTGGCCCGCTCGGCCTCTGCTTCCTTCCGGCATTCGTCTGCCTCGGCATCGTGCCCGTCGTGGTTGGCCTCGCCGACGGCATGCTCAGCCAATGGTGACCGTTCCCACGCCCTTCCGCTGCTCGCGCCGCCGCTCCCGGTTCCGGCGACCTCCGGGGCGGGCGCCCGAGTGGCCGGACGGCGCGGGAAGCGGTGGAGGGCGCGTGATACCTGCGCGGGCGGTTCGGGCCGGGGTCGGCGTGTCGGGGAACCGGATCGCGGCGCTATGCGTCTAAAGAACGAGCATCCATACAACACAGGGGGAATCCGATGGGGTCGAACAATTTTGGGCGGTCGCTGCTGGACCGGGCAGGAGCGGAAACAACCCGGCTGATGAGCGACGAGAGCGGCATGAGTACCGTGGAATACGCACTGGGTACGGTCGCCGCAGCAGCCTTCGGCGCGATCCTGTACAGCGTGGTCACTGGTGAAAATGTAGTGTCCGCGCTGACCGGGATCATCAGCAAAGCACTGTCCACGTCGGTGGGATGAGCCAGCCATGGTGGCGACGGCTTGCGGCGGACGAGACCGGGATGGTGACCGTCGAGGCCGCCTATGCCCTCGCGGCCCTCGCCGCATTCGTGGTCCTGGGCGTGGGAGCGATCGGCGGGGTGGTGGCTCAGCTCCGCTGCGCCGATGCGGCCCGTGAAGTGGCCCGGCTCGCGGCGGTTGGGGATACCCAAGCGGCCGCGGTCGGAGCCCGGGTGGCGCCGTCCGGTGCGCGGATCGAGGTGCGAACGCAGGGTGACCAGGTGGTCGCTACGGTGGTCGCGAAGATCCCACTCCTCCCGCTGCTCGACATCTCCGCGCGCAGCGTCGCCGCCGTCGAACCGAATGCGGCAGCGGCATCGACTGTGGACTGACGACGACGGCTCGGCGACCATCGCCGCCGCGCTGGCGATCGCGGGCCTCGCTGCACTGCTGCTGATGGTGATTTACCTGGGCGCCGCCGTGCTGGCCCGCCACCGGGCACAGCACGCTGCCGATCTGGCTGCGCTCGCCGGGGCGATCGCTGCCGTCCACGGTGCAGCCAACCCCTGTGCCCGCGCCCGCTCGATCGCCGCGGCCCAGGACGGTGCGCCACAGGTGCAGCGCTGCACCCTGGACGGACAGGACTTACTGGTCGCCGTCACGGTCCGCGTCCGCCTCGGAGCGTGGGGTGCGTCCGAAGCGAGTGCCCATGCGCGCGCGGGCCCCGCCGAGTGACGAATAGGGTCAGAACAGGGTGGCGGGTCGGACCAGGTTCGCCAGGTCCACGAGCATGAAGCGGTGTGCCCGATTGTCGCGGGTACGCCGGGCCAGTTCACGCAACGACTGCTCGGTGCCAGCGCGCAGACCGTGTTCGGTGAACGGATAACCGAGGAAACTCTCTGGCTCGGCAGGGGCAGCATCGCCCGCCTCCGGCTCCTCGAGGTGCGCCTCGACCCAGCCCAGTGCCGTGCCGAGCACGATCAGTTTGAGGCGCCCGAGCCGACCGTCCTCATCACGCAGACTAGACAGGCGTTCAGCGGCCTCGAAAAGCTCCTCGCGTTCCACCTCGCCGGGTGGTCGTCCGTGCACTAGACAGACGATGGCGCTCTGCTGGGCCACGCCGTAGTGGCGGCTCGTGGTCGGCACCTCGTCGAGGGGGTCGATGGCGTCGGTGTACCGGCCGTCGGCGATCAGCATGCGCGCCAGACCGAAGGCGGCGGTGACGATGGCGTGATCGGTGAGCCACAGGTCGTGGTATTGGTGTCGGGCGATGTCGAACCAGTGTTCCACCTGCGCGACCTGATCGTTGGACAGGCTTTCCTGGTCGTTAAGCCAATAGCCGATCAGCTCCGCCGTCCCGGCGACCGCAAGTTTCGGGGCCACCTCGCCGGGCAGCGACTCAAGGACCGTGTGGAATCGCTCGTACGCGAGCTCGGCGTCACCCTCCTGCAGCGCGCAGATGCCAAGGTGCCAGTTCACCCGCCACGAATCGCCATGCTTCTCGCCGATCTCCTTGAGTAGGCGGAGCGCGATGTCCAGGTTGCCCAATTCCAGGTGCGCGCGCGCCTCGGCCAAGTCCACCTCGACGGACCCGGCGATCAGCTCTTTGCCCGACGGACCGGCGGTACCGTCGTCCTCGGAGACCAGACCGGGGAAGCCGTCCATCCGGGCCACCTTGATACTGTCGAGCACCTGCCGAGGGTAGGTCAGCGCGGCCGAACTGAGCAGGCCAGCCGCCGGATCGGCCGGATCCACCAGTGGCACCGGCAAGGCCCGCGTGATGTCGGCGGGGTTGGGATTGGCGGCCTGACCCGGATCGAAGAATCCGTCGACCGGCGCCAGAATCAGGTTGGTGCCGAAGGTCGACCGCTGCGGTGTGAATACCTTTGACATCGCGGGCCGCGGCACGCCCGTGTGCAGTGCGACCGTCTCGCGAAGCACCGCGAGCACCTGGCCCGTCATCTCCTCGGTCGACTGAAAACGCTCCGCCGGATCGGTCGCGGTGGCTCGCTGCAGCAGGTAGTAGTACGACGGATTCGCGGCGAACAGGTCCGTGGTCTCGGGTGAGGGCAGACCGTCGACGTAGCGGCCCTGCTCCATCGGCAAGTCCAGCGTCAACGCTGCCAGAGTCCGCCCGATGCTGTAGATGTCGCTGGTCACCTGCGGGCCGGTCTCAACGATCTCCGGTGCCTGGAATCCGGGCGTGCCGTACAGGTGGCCGTAACCGTTGATCGCCGACACCGCGCCGAGGTCGATCAACTTCACCTCGTCGGAGGTGATCATGATGTTGTCCGGCTTGACGTCGTTGTAGACCAGACCGATCGAATGCAGGTAGCCGACGGCCGCAAGCACCTCAAGGATGTACGCCATCGCCTGCTCGATTGGCAGGTTGAGTTTGGCGCCGTCCGCGGCGGTCGTGAGCTGTTTGAGCGTATGACCGCCGACATACTCCATCACGATGTAGCCGAATTGGCGATCGTCGTCGTCGGTGTACTCGACGAAGTTGTAGATCTTGACCGTGCCTGGATCGTTGACCGAGGCGAGGAACTGACGCTCGGCGATCGCCACCGCGCGCGCCGCGGAATCCGACGAATTCAGCAGGCCCTTGAGCACCACGGGTCGGTCGGAGACGTTGTGGTCCACCGCCAGGTAGATCCACCCGAGTCCGCCGTGGGCGATCGCACCGGCGATCTCGTACTGGTCGGCCACGATGGTGCCGCGCTCCAGCCCGGGCACAAACGAATAGCGCGCCTCGCAGTTCGGGCAATGGCCGGTGAGCGGCCCGGTGTTCGGCCCCGACTCGCGGCCCACTGGCTTACCGCAGTTCCAGCAGAACCGCTTGTGTTCGACGATGATCGGGTTTGCCAGCACGGCGTCCTCCGGATCGATGTCGATCATCGGGGGCAGTTGCACCAGGTCGGCGCCGAGTCGGCGATCGTGCACGGGGTTCATTGGGCGGCGCCGGTGCGTCGGTCCGGTGCGCGTTGAGTCGGTGCGACCGGATGGCGTGGATTCCCCCGCGAACGGATCGAAGTGCTCGCCGGGAGCGGCCTGGGTGGCGGGCCCGCTGTCGACCTCGGGGTGCGCGCGGATATAGGTGAGCGGCGCAGTGGCCTGCGTTGGCACGTAATCGTCGTCGGGCATCTTGGTCATGAGTCAATCCCGGTAAGACGTCGGGGGAAGGGTGGCCGGGCCGAGTGGCGAGAGCCAGGTGTTGTACGCCTGTTGCCAGCTGCCGTCGGCGCGGCGTTGTTCCAGGACGCCGTTGACGAAGCGCACCATGTCGTTCGCACCCTGCGGGATCCCGATGCCGTAGTACTCGATGCCGATCGGCTGGCCGACGATCCGCACCCACGGGTCCTGCGAGGCGATACCGCTCAGGAGCGGCTCATCGCTGACGATCGCATCGACCTGGCCCTGCTGCATCATCACCAGGCAGTCCGCCCAGGTGTTGGTCGTGACCAGTTTGGCGTCAGGTACCTGGCGTTGAATCCGGGTGATCGGCGTGGAGTTCCGCGCTGCGCATACGGACTTGTCAGCCAGCCCTGCGACGCTCTCGATGCCCGAGTTGCGATACACCAGAACCCGTTGGGATGCAACGTAATACGGTGCGGAGAAATCGATCGACTCACGGCGCTCGCAAGTGATGGTCATCGACTTGGCGATGATGTCGACATTGCCGTCCCGCAGCGCTTGAATCCGGTCACCGGTGCCGAGAATCCGGTACTCGATCTTCACACTCCCGAAGATCGCCTCGGAGATCCAGCTCGCAACGTCGATGTCGAAACCGCGGATGTCGCCGGAGATCGGATCGCGGAAACTCAGCGGATTGCTGCCCGTGTCGGTACCGACGACGAGACGCCCACGCGATGCGATCCGCGCCATTGTCGAGCCCTCGGGCATCTGTCCGGCCGTGGGCAGCGGAGACATTGGACGCAAACTGGTGATCGCATCGCAGGACTGCGTCTCGACACCCTCCGCAGGCGGCGCTCCGAACGACGCTCCGGGCGGGGTCGGCACTACGGCGGTAGTGGTGGGCGGCGTGCCGGGAGGGAGCTCGGTGGCCGAGCAGCCGGCGAGGATCGCGGCGAGCGTCGCGGCGCCGGCGATCAGCAGTCGACTTCGGCGCGCAGTCATCGGTACTCCCGAATGCGAGGTATCAGGCCGCCGATACTGGCCAGCGCCGCGGCCACACATAGCCAGCCGATACCGGTGCCGGTGTAGCCGAGTAATCGTTGGGCATTGTGAATGCTGTTGCGGAAGGTCGACCGGGTCGATTCGATCGCGCCGAGCAGATCGGCGTCGACCTCGTTGTACCCGGTCGCAGTACTGATCGATCCGACGCCGATCGTCAGGGCGCGGGCGGCGGTGAAGTCGCCAGCGGCCAGGCGGCTGCTGACTTCGGAGTGCGCGCGTTCCCACTGGGTGATTGAGTCCTGCACACGCAGCAGCGGATCGTGCAGGCCCGGCTCATTGGGATGTTCGGCGAGCAGGGCTGCGGTTTTGCCGCGGATCTGCTCGATGGCGGCCTGGAAGTTCCGATCCCCGGTGCCGGGATCGCTGCGGCGGATCAACCCCAACGTTTCCACCGATCGAGCCTGCTGCGTCAGAATCCGCATCGTCGTCAACTCATGCAGTGGTTCGGCGCCCGAGCTCTTCGCAGTGTTGGCGGCGGCCACCGACATCAGGCCAGCCATCAGTAGCCACACAGTGCCCACACCCAGTGCGATTCCGGCGAGCACAAGGCCGACGTTGAAGTGCCTGCGGGTGCGGTGAGCGATGTACCGACCGCAGGCGAGCAGCATAAAGATGGTGCCGAACAGTGCGACGTACACGCCCCACGGCGGCACTGTGAGGGTGCGCTGTGGTTCGGAGATCGCGGCGGAACGACTGTCGTAGATGCGTTGTGCAGCAGGCAGAATCTCGTCCTGCATCAGCGTCGAGGCCTGCACGAGATAGGCCGAACCGACTGGGTTACCCAAGCGATTGTTTGTGCGGGCTGTCTCGATCACGCCGGTGTAGGTGGGGATCTGGACGGCCATCGTCTCCAAATCTGTCCGGACCGACAGCGCCGCGGCGGTACTGGTCGAGGTGGCCCCGCCGCCGTCGGTGGAGGCGATCAGGGCGACTCCGGCGCTAGCGATGGCATCGGCGTAGACGCGCCGGAGTTCCGGCGACTCTCGACCACCCGAGATGAACGCCGAGTTCGCTGCCGCATCAGCCACCGAGAGCGAGCTGTAGAGCACTTCGGCCGACTCGGCCAGCGGCTCACTCCGATCGATCAGCGATTCGAGGGTCTGACTGCGGGTGTTCAGCGTCGACGACGAGTACCACCCGGTGAGCACACAGGCCAGGGTCATCACAATCATGATCACCACCAGCTTCCCCGGTGTGGTGAGGGCATAGAACTTGAACGCCGTGATCGGCGAGCTCACCCGATCGCGGGTCATGGCGGCGATTTCCCGCCGGTCGGCGATCACTTGGCGTAGGCGCGGATTGGCCTGCGTGGACTCGGGCAGCACCGCGCGACTGGCATGGGTCAGCGCATCCCGAACCGACGCTTGAGGGCCGCTCACGTTCCGCCTTCCTCCCGTGGCCAAGACTAGTCGTCATGGCCGGAAAACTCGGGGCACCCGGTACCGTGGGGAGGAAATTTCCCTAATGGGAGTCACCAACCTGTCGGCACCAGGAGGGGCGCACGTGCGCGGAGATGGGGACGGCTGGGTCTTTGACCCCGATGGCGCACGCTATTGGGGTCGCCACGGCGCCGCCGGTTTGCTGCTGAGCACGCGCAGCGACGACGGCGTCGCGGTGCTGCTGCAGCACCGCGCAGTCTGGTCGCATCAGGGTGGGACGTGGGGGTTGCCCGGTGGTGCGCGTGACTCGCACGAGTCGGCCCAGGACGCCGCGATTCGCGAAGCCGAAGAGGAAGCAGGCATCGACCGTTCGGTGATCGAAGTGCTCGAGTCGGAGGTGACCCACGAGGCGGTCAGCGGCTGGACCTACACCACGGTGATCGCGCGCGTGCCCGAGCCGGTGGTCACGGTGGCGAACGGCGAATCGGCCGAACTGCGCTGGGTGGTCGAGGGTGACGTCGACGACCTTCCCCTGCACCCGGGTTTCGGCCGCGCCTGGCCGACGCTGCGCAATCGCTTGCGCTGACCAAGTCAGACCAGTTGGTTGGCGGCGGAGATCAACGCGCGGACGGTCGCCTCGTCGCCGGTGGCGGCCCGCCCGTATGCCCAGCACTGCTGCCCGTTGCGCTCGCACTGCAGGTACGCGGCGATCTGGGTGCCGTCGTTCTGGTGATAGAGCGAGACGATTTCGACTCCGGCGTCCAGGTCGTACAGCATTTCGCTCATCGCGCCGATGGTGCCGAACGCCTCGGCTTTCAGGTGGTGGGGGCGGGAGTCGACGGTCAGCGTCGCGGCACAGCAGACGGTGTCGCCGGGGCCGGGTCGGGTATCGAGCTGTTGCAGCGCGATGGTGCCGCGCGGGGCAAAAGTGCCCTCGAAGTGGTCGGTGGTCATGTGATCGCTATCCGCGGGGAACCAGCTCGGCGGCTGTCGGCGGAACGTCTGATGGTCACGATCACAGCGTGGCCGGTGAATGGTAATACTGGGCATCGGGAAGCTTCTTTGCGGTCGAAATTTTGGTGACCGACGAAAATAATGTGGAGACGACGAACCCGCAGCGGGGGGTCGGTCGAATCAGACCCCGCTGCGGCGGGTTACTAGAAGCGTGCACGTCATGATGTCCGCCAGCTTACGCGGATCCGGCGGCGCAGCAAACTGTCCGTCAGTGCGGCAGGGCGGCGCGTAGGCGGCGGGCGGCGTCGGCCGGATCAGACGCTGCGGTTAAGGCCCGCACGACGACGATGCGCGTCGCCCCCGCGCCGGTCGCCTCGGGCACCCGCGCCTCGTCGATCCCGCCGATGGCGAACCAGGGTTTGGTCGTGGCACCGGCGGCGGCGCGGACTAGGCCCAGTCCGGTGGCGGTGCGGCCCGGTTTGGTGGGCGTCGACCAGCACGGTCCGGTGCAAAAGTAGTCGATGTCGGGGTTGTTCGCGGCGGCGCGCATCTGCGCGTCGTCGTGCGTGGACAGCCCGAGCAGCATGTCGGGACCGACGATGCGGCGGGCGGCGGTCGGCGGCAGATCGCCCTGCCCGAGGTGCAGCACATCGACGCCGGCAAGGGCGGCGATGTCGGCGCGGTCGTTGACCGACAGCAGAGCGCCGGCCGCACGCGTCACCTCGCGCAGGCGGCCCAGCAGGTCCAGCTCTTCGGCGGCCTCGAGGGCGCCGAATTCGCGGGCGCCGGGCGACCCTTTATCGCGTAGTTGCACCAGGTCGACACCGCCCTCGAGGGCCGCTGTGACGAACTCGATCAGGTCGCCGCGTTCGCGCCGTGCATCGGTGCACAGGTACAACCGGGAGTCGGCCAGCCGCTGACGAAGTTCCATGGCCGCTAGGCTAGAGCAGAGAAACGACACGGGTGCCCGGGGGATCGCCGGGCTGAGACCGCGGGCTGCCGCCGCGAGACCGTTGAACCTGCTCCGGGTCATGCCGGCGAAGGGAGGGCGAGTGGGCGCGCAAGTGACGGTCGTCGGCGGTGGAGCCGTCGGGCTGACCTGTGCGCTGGCCGCGATCGACGACGGCTGGCGCGTGCGGATCTATGACGACGGACCGCAGCGCCGCGCCGCGCAGGTCGCTGGCGGCATGCTCGGCTGCCTCGGCGAAGCCGGCCCCGGTGACGACGCGCTCCTCGAGCTGTCCGCCGAGTCGGTGGCGCGCTGGCCCGCACTGCTGGCTCGTCTGAATGATCCGAACATCGTCGTCGCCGACGACACTCTGCTGATCGCCGGTTCGGCCGCTGACCGCGCCTACCTCGACGACGCGGTGGCCTTTCTGCAGGCGCGGCTGCCGGGCGCGAGAATCGTCGCGCAGTCGGCGAGCGAGTTGCGTGCCCGGGAACCGGCGCTGACCCGCGCACCGTCCGGCGGCTACCGGCTGACCGGCGAGGGTGCGGTGGACAACCGTGCCTTCCTGGCTGCACTGCGTCGGAGACTCGTCGACGCCGGTGCCGAACTGGTCGAGCGCCGCGTCGACGACGTCGCCGATCTCGCGGGCGAGGCCACCCAAGTTCTGATCGCTGCGGGGCTGGAGTCGTCGTCGTTGGTACCGGGCGGGCTGCCGGGGCTGCGCGGGGAGAAGGGTGAGATCCTGCGTCTGCGGCGCACCGCCGAATCGGTGCCGCCACCGCGGCATGTGATCCGCGGCCGGTGGCACGGACGCAACGTGTATTTGGTGCCGCGACCCGGCGGGTTGGTGCTCGGCGCCACCCAATACGAGTCGTACGACCACTCTGACCGCGGTCCACAAGCTGGCGGGGTCGCGGACTTGCTTACCGATGCTTGCGAGCTGTTCCCGGGCTTGCGCACCTATGAACTCGTCGAGGTGTCGGCCGGGATCCGCCCCATGTCCGACGACGGACTACCGATCGTCCGGCGCCTCGACGACCGCACTATCGTCGCCGCCGGACACGGCCGCAACGGCTTTGCGTTGTCGCCGGGAACGGCGCAGCAGGTGCGCAAACTCCTTGGCTCCCCAGCGGATTACGAGAGGAATACGGCATGAGTGACGAGAGAACGGCGGTGAAGGTCACCGTCAACGGAGCGTTGGTCGTCCTGGAGGGTGCGCCCGATGTGACCGCGTTGTTGACGCACCTGGGATTGCCCGACTGCGGGGTTGCCGTGGCGATCGACGGGATGGTGCGCCCACAGTCCCGCTGGAGTGAGCTTGTGCCAGCCGATTCGGTCGTTGACATCGTGACGGCGGTGCAGGGTGGCTGACGACAGCTTGCAGATTGCCGGCCGCACCTTCGGTTCCCGGCTCATCATGGGCACCGGTGGTGCGCCGAACCTGGCGGTGCTGGCCGACGCGCTGGACGCTTCGGGCACTGAGCTGACCACCGTTGCTATGCGCCGAGTGAGCCCGGCGTCGGGCACTGGTCTGCTAGACCTGTTGCGCCGGAAGAACATTCAGATACTGCCGAATACCGCGGGATGTCATACGGCGGCCGAGGCGCTGCTGACCGCTCGGCTTGCCCGCGAAGCGGTCGGTACCGAGCTGGTCAAGCTCGAGGTGGTCGCCGACGACCGCACGCTGCTCCCGGATTCGGTGGAACTGCTCGACGCGGCGGCCGCGCTGGTGGCCGACGGTTTCGCCGTGCTCGCATACACCAACGACGATCCGGTGCTCGCCCGGAAACTCGAAGACACCGGCGTGGCCGCGGTGATGCCGCTCGGCTCGCCCATCGGCACCGGGCTGGGCATCGCCAACCCGCACAACATCGAGATGATCGTCGCCCGGGCCGGGGTTCCGGTGGTACTCGACGCTGGGATCGGCACGGCCAGCGATGCGGCGTTAGCGATGGAACTCGGGTGCGACGCAGTGCTTCTCGCCACCGCGGTTACCCGCGCGCAGAACCCGGTGGCGATGGCCGCGGCGATGGCGCATGCGGTCCGGGCCGGACATCTGGCTGCGGGTGCGGGCCGGATACCGAAGCGCTTCTGGGCGCAGGCCTCGTCACCCGCCGTGAACTAACTCAGGACCTTGTTGTCTTCGGGGGCTTCGCCGAACTGGGCGGGGTCGCTGGAGCCGAAGTAGGCAACCAGCATTGCGCCGATCACTGAGCCGATGAAGGCCGCGATGGCCAGCCAGGCCAGGCCGGGCAGGGCGTGGTCGCCCAGGAACAGCACGCCGATGGTGCTGGGGGCGGCGGTCTCGCCGACCACCAGAACCGCGGTGACGCCGTTGACCGCACCGGACTGCAAGGCGACGGTTTGGATGTAGAAGCCGGTGGCGCCGGCGACGGCAATGGCCCAGGCGGCGGGATCGGTGAGCAGTGCGCCGAGGTCGAATGGCGCGACACCGTCGAGGACCCGCACAGCCACCGCGATGACACCGAATTGTAGGCCGCCGGTGAAACCGCCGAGATAGGCCGAGAACCGCCCCAAGTTGTAGACGCCCCACAGTCCGATCCCGGCGATCACGAATGCGGCGATCAGCAGGCCCCAGTGGAACAGGTGCGAGGCGTAATCGCGGGTATCGGGCGACGACGAGAAACCGAGGAGGCAGAGCGAGAGCACCACGGCCCAAATGGCGACCCAGTCGCGGGTATGCAGTTTGACGTTCAGCATGAA
>NZ_JBAQWU010000370.1:0-3202 GCF_049299075.1 Gordonia sp. (in: high G+C Gram-positive bacteria) | reverse complement strand
CAGAACCGGGTGCGCTGGCCGGCGCCCGCAGCGCGGGAACCACGCTGGCCCAGGCGGCCGCCCCCGGGCCGGCACGTAAGGGCGGCTACCGACGTCTCGTCGCCGGTCCGGGTTGGCCGCTCATCGTCCGACAGGAACTGGCCGCCGCCAAGAGCACCCGCGAGAACACCCGGACCGGGTTGGCTGCCCTCGTCCAGCTGACCGACATCCACATCACCGATGTGCAGAGCCCGGCGCGCTTCGAGTACACCCATCCAATGATCAGTTCGGCATACCGGCCGCAAGAAGCACTGACCACCCAGGGTGCGGTGTCCCTTATCAAGCGGATCAATTCGCTGACCGGCGGACCGTTCACTGGCCGAAAGTTCGACGCCGTGGTCACCACCGGCGACAACACTGACAACCACGAGTACATCGAACTCGATTGGTTTCTGCGACTCCTGTCCGGCGGCGCGATCACCCCGAACACCGGCGCCCCCGACCGCTTCGAGGGCGTACAGAACGACGGTTCATCGCTGTACTGGCAGCCGTCGTCGTCGACCGAAGACATCTATAAGGAGCGCGGCTTCGTCGAGATCCCGAAGTTCCTGCGCGCGGCGATCAGCAAACATCACAGCCCCGGCCTGAACACGCCCTGGTATTGCGTCTTCGGCAACCACGACGATCAGTTGGTGGGCACCGTCCCGAACGGCATCCTGGACTGGATGTACCTGTCGTCGGTGCGCTTCGATCTGCCGTCCACCGATCCGGCCGCAGTCCAGATCGCCCAGGCGCTGCAGACCAACCCGGCCGCGCTCGGCCCACTGCTGGCGCAGCTGCGGATCACCGGGCCAACCATGCCGGCCACACCCGATGCGCGTCGTCGTCCGTTCACTCCGCAAGAATTCGTACGCAAGCACTTCGATCCGGCCCATCTCGGCCCAGGTCCCCGCGGCCACGGCTTCGCCGACCCGGACGGACCCAGCTGGTACACCTTCACACCCGCGCCGGGCGTCGTCGGCATCGCGATGAACACCTGCAACAGCCTGGGATTGGCGGACGGCTCGATCAGCGAGACGCAATGGCAGTGGGTGCAGCGCCAGATCACCAAACATCACGACAAGCTGGTGCTGCTGTTCAGCCATCACACCTCCGACACGATGACCGCCACCCTGCCCAACCCAGAAACGCCTGGGCAAGCCCAATACGGCGGTCCGGCGATGGTCGCGATGATCAAACGCCACCCGAACGTGATCGCCTGGGTCAACGGCCACACCCACAACAACCGGCTAATCCCGCACCGCGGCAGCACCCCGAAGCACTCGTTCTGGGAGATCAACACCGCCAGCCACATCGATTACCCGCAGCTGGCGCGGATCATCGAGATTGCCGACAACGGCGACGGGACGCTCTCGATCTTCACCCCGCTCGTCGAGGCGGCCGCCGCATACACCGGCAACGAGTCCGACCTGAGCCCCGACGGCCTGGCGACGCTCTACCGCGAGATGTCGTACAACGACATCCACCGCGATCCCGAACGGATGGGCTCATTCGGCGACCGCAACGCCGAACTGGTGCTCACCCACCCGCTGCGCTGAACCACCCGCTGCCGCACGGTCAGTAGGGTTCAGCGGTAGCGCTGCGGTCAGCGATTCCGGCCGTCGCGCGCGCGCTCGTAGACGCGGCGCAGACCGTCGAGTGTCAGCTGCGGGACGCGGTCGGTGAGGGTGACACATTCGTCGTAGATCAGCGGCGCCAAGTATCCGGTGGCGACAACCACCACATCGCGGCCGTCGAATCCGGGCACCTCGGCGCGAATCCGGTTGACCAGACCGTCGACCTGCCCGGCGAAACCGAACAGGATGCCCGACTGCAGAGCCTCCACAGTGTTCTTGCCGAGGACGCTACGCGGCGGGGACAGTTCCACTTTGCGCACGGTGACCGTGTGCTCGCTCAATGCTTCGACCGCCAGATTCACCCCCGGCGCGATCGCACCGCCGAGGAACTCGCCTTTGGCTGAGATGGCGTCAACCACGGTCGCGGTGCCGAAGGCGACCACTATGCACGGTCGGCCCGGAAATGTGCCGTGTGCTGCAAGGGCATTCGCCACCCGGTCGGTGCCGACCTCCTTCGGATTATCCACCAGCAACGGAATGCCGGTGCGCACACCGGGCTCCAGCAGGACGTGCGGCCGGGAGCCGAAGTAGCGCGGCACCATGACGCGAATCTCGCGCAGCAGGGACGGGACGGTGGAGAGTGCGGCCACCCCCGTCACGCGCTCGATGTCGTCGCCCAACAGGCCCCGCAGCGTCAACGCGAGCTCGTCGGCCGTCAGGTGTGGCTGGGTGTGAATACGCCAGTCCCGCACCAGCGACGCGTGATCGCCCGAACCCGCGAACACCCCGACGTGGATGTTCGTGTTCCCGACGTCAACGGTCAGGAGCATCAGATGCCGGCAGCGACGAGTCCGCGCGGATCCTTCAGACCGGAACCGGCGGGCACATCAGCCGGATCGTCGGTGAGAGTGACCGGCCTATTGTTTTCGTCGACGAAGACCACCTTCGGCGCGTAGTCGAGCACTTCCTGCTCACTGAGGATGCCGTAGGCGATGATGATGACCAGGTCGCCCGGATGCACCAGATGCGCCGCGGCCCCGTTGATGCCGATGACACCGGTGCCGCGCTCACCGGAGATCACATAGGTCTCCAGCCGGTTGCCGTTGTTGATGTCGACGATCGCAACCTGCTCGCCCTCGATCAGACCGGACGCCTCAAGCAGATCAGCGTCGATGGTCACCGAACCGACATAGTGCAGGTCCGCCTGGGTCACGGTGGCCCGGTGGATCTTGGACTTCATCATGGTGCGGAACATGGGTTCACCCTCACTTGCCTTCCGGGCTCGCGCCCTGGTTGAAGAACTCTTCTTTGGCTGCGTCGTCATACGTGCGGCGGACCCCGCCCAGGTCGACACCGACGTTGTCCAGCAGCCGGGTGTCGCCGAACCGAGCGGCGACCAGTAGGCGGCCGTCACCGGACTCGGGTGCCTCCTCCAGATTCCGGCCGCGCAGTGTCAGGTAGTCGACCTCGACCGTCGGCGCGGTATCCAGTACGGCGCGGGCGGCGGCCAACGCGGCCTCGCCGCCGTGTTCGGCGGCGTGTGTGCCGGCCAGCAGTGCCGCCGACAGCGTCGTCGCCAATTGCCGCTGCTCCGCCGACAGGTAGCG
>NZ_JBAQWU010000369.1:0-3681 GCF_049299075.1 Gordonia sp. (in: high G+C Gram-positive bacteria) | reverse complement strand
GGCCTACGCTGACGCCTCCCGTGCGTTCGCCGACGGCGCCCTGGACATCGCGCGGGGCGAAGCGCGCGACGCCGCGCCGGGGGTCGACGCGACGGGCGAGATCATCGAGGGGCGCCCGGTCCTGGTGCTGCGCCAGCTCTCGCACCGCGCCCACCTGATGGTGGTCGGCCGACGCGGTTTGGGCGGAGTGAAAGGTCTGCTGCTCGGCTCGGTCAGCAGCGATCTGGCCGCGCATGCCGAGTGCCCGGTCGTCGTCGTCTCCGACGATCCGCCGACCACCGGGCCCATCGTCGTCGGCGTGGACGGATCGCCGGTGTCTGCGCAGGCCGTCACCGAAGCCTTCCGGGTGGCGTCGACGCTCGACGCACCACTAATCGCCGTGCACACTTACGCCGACTACCCGGGTATCTCTTCGTTCGACCTCGTCGAGGACGGGCGGCAGCAACTGCTCGACGAGGCGCGCGAGAACCTTGGTTCCCAGCTGGCCGGTGCCGAGCAGGACAACCCCGACGTCGCCGTCGAGACCGTCGTCACCATGCAGCCGGCAGCCGAGCAGATCCTCGACACCGCGGCGTCCGCACAATTGATCGTGGTTGGCAGCCGGGGCCGGGGCGGATTCCGCAGCATGCTGCTCGGTTCGACGAGCCAAGCGATCCTGCATGTGGCAGCGTGCCCGGTGATGATCGTCCCGCACTGACCTCGGCTATCGCACGACGGCGGGCTTGGTGCAGCTGTCCGGCCAGGCAACCAGGGAACAGGGGAGCGGGAGCCGGGTAGGTCGATAGTTGGTCGGTACGCCGCCGCGCGCGACAATGCCGCGGTAGGCGGCTACTGCGGCGGTCGGCTGGCGGGTGAGCGTCGGATCGGTCAGCACGTCCACCTCGAATAGGCCGAACCGGTTGTTATAGGAGCCCCACTCGTAATTGTCGGTCAGGCTCCAGTAGTTGTAGCCGACCACCGGAATGCCGTCCTGCCGGGCGCGTTGCAGCCAGTAGATGGTGTCTTTCAGGTGATGGTCTCGGCGGTAGCCGTCGGGCCGAAACTGATTGTTTCCCGTCGCCAGACCGTTCTCCACGATCCGAATCGGCTTACCCGGGTAGCGCTGATGGATCCAGCGCACCACGTAATAGATGGCTTCGGGTGCTTGCGAGGCCGCTGGGAAGTCGTCGAGGGCGGCATTGGCGACGCTGAGGTCGGTCGGCGCTAGCGAGTAATAGTGGTCGACGCCGATGAAGTCCATCGTGTCGCGCAGACGGTCGGGGAATGCCGCGAGAAGTGCCTGCTGCACCCCGGGAATGGGGATGAAGGCGAGGTTCGACGACACCTGCGCGCCGGGCTGACGGCGGTGCGCGTAGCGGTACAGCGCGCGGTGTGCGCGCACGATGCCGTCAGCCATGAGCGCGGTGTTCTGCGGTGCGAGGCCGCCGTGCCAGAGTTCCCGGCGGACGTATTCGGTCGGTTCGTTGAACGTGATCCAGATCGGCGTGGCGTGCGCGTAGCGGTCGATCGCCTTCTTACCGAAAGCGATCAGATCGTCGGCCATACCCGCCCGATTCCAGCCGCCGCGATCGACGGTCCAGCCCGGATGGACCCAGTGGGTGAGCGTGATCATCGGCGTCATGCCAGCGGCCGTCGCCTCGCGCACGACGCTGTCGTAGAACGACCAGCCCGCCGCGTCGTCGACGCCGGGTCGACGTTCGACGCGCGCCCATTCGATGGAGAAGCGGTACACCTGGACGCCGAGGGAACGCGCTCGGGCGATATCCGCACGATAAGAGTTCAGGAAGTCGGTGGCGGTGCCGACGGGGTGTTCGAAGCGTCCGGCGTCACTCCAGCGTTTCCAGTTGGAGTCGGGGCTGTGCCCTTCGGATTGGAAGCCCGACTGGGACACCCCGAACTCGAAGGACGGCCCGAGTAGCGGTACCCGCGCCGATGCCTCACCCGGCGGCGCAAGCAGCGCGAGCGACAGGAGGGTGGCGAGACCGAGCGACACGGCGCGTGTGACGTACATGGCGGTTCTCCCCGGATTCAGCGGTGCATTGAGCGTACTGACTAGAGTCGGGTGCACACCCCGAAAGGAAACACATGAGTCGCACTGCCCACGGTCGTACGGTCGGAATGCGTACTGCCGGAACAATTGCCGGACTTTCCGCGGTCGCCCTCGTCGCTGCCGGTTGCGCCAACGACACCGACGACGCCGCCGTCTCCGCCACCACCACCGCGGCAACAAGCGCGGCGACCGAGTCGAGCGCCGCAGCCGACAGCCCGACGGCCGCCGAGTCGTCCGCCGCCACTTCCGGTGCAGCAGAGGAATCCGGGGACGTGGTACTGACCGGTGAGCGCGGTGTGGAGGTGACGCTGACCGGACCGATCGCCGACAAGTACCGCGCCGCCTCCGACGCGCAGCGTCAGGAACTCGGACAGCCGCTAACGGGCGACCACAATGCCGAAACCCGCGATAGCGGAGTCGTCTTCCAGCAGTTCCAGGGCGGCGTGATCGTGGCCGCGAACAACGATTCCGGCACGCAGGCGTATATCGTGTCGGGCCCGATCCGCGACGCTTGGAACATCGAGCGCAATGCGCAGGGCGCGCCCGATTCGTCGGGTACGAACGGCTCCGCGGGTCCGCTCGGCTACCCGACCAGCGACGTGACCACCAAGGGCAACGTGCAGACGGCGACTTTCCAGCACGGCGCCATCACCTACAACGCCGCGACCCGCATGATCGAGGTGACGGTCAACGGCCACGTCAACCCGGCCGAGACCGTCTCCCGCTAGGAGTTTCGCCGGGCGCTCGCAGGTCAGTTTGCGAGCGTCCGGCGAATAAAGTCGACGGCGAGTTCGCCGGCGCGCCGGCTCTCCGGGAGCAGCCCGGCCAGCACCGGGAAAGCGTGCATTCCGCGCCGCCACCGATGTGTTTCGATCACCCGGCCGTGCGCCGTAAGGCGCTCGGTAAAGGTCAACGCGTGTGGTTCGACGAGCTCGTGTGCTGCGGTGGTGAAGAAGGTCGGGGGAAAGACCTCCGGTGCGCAGGCCAGCATCGATCGCTCGCCACGTACCCGCACCGGGCCCCGATCCCACAACTGCTGCGCGCGGCGCACTGTGCTGGCCGGCTGGAATGCATCGCGTGTGGACCAGGACTCGTCGGCGATCTCGCCGTCGAGGTCGAGCAGGGGAGAGAAGCCGACCAGGGCTGCGGGAGCGGCTATTCCGTCCAGGGCCGCGAGCTCGCAGACCTTCGCGGCGAGGAAGCCCCCGGCCGAGTCCCCGGCCACCACGATCCGCGCGCCGACGGGCAATTGCTCGCGCAGCGCCGAATAGGCGGCGTAGGCATCCTCGACGGCCGTGCCCGGTCCCGCGACAGGTAGCTGCCGATAGCGCACCGAATGCACCGGCATGTTCAGCCCGTCCGCCAGATTGGCGCAGAGCCGACGGTGCGTGGCCGTGCCGCAGAAGAGGAATGCGCCGCCATGCAGGTAGAGCAGTGCGTCCCCACTACCCGGGACGCCAGCCTGCTCGGAGGCGATCGGATCGCCGTGCGGGGTGATCACTTCGACGCCGACGCCGCCGAGTTCGGTCTCGGTGACGTGCACCCGGCGCGGATGAGGCAGTCGCGCAAAGCCATGTTCAAGGGTGCCCAGCATGCGGATACCGGCATCGGTGAGCGGCCAGAATCGGTAG
>NZ_JBAQWU010000368.1:0-9823 GCF_049299075.1 Gordonia sp. (in: high G+C Gram-positive bacteria) | reverse complement strand
CACTCGACGACTCCGGCCCGCGACCCCCTTTCGGGAGTCGCGGGCCGGAGTGGTTTCCACGGAGCTAGGCCGTCGAGGCGCCGATCAGGCGTCGGCAGCCTCAGTCGCCGGAGCAGCCGGGGCGTCCGCCTGGACGGTGATGAGGCTGATCTTGCCGCGCTCGTCGATGTCAGCGATCTCCACCTGCAGCTTGTCGCCGACGTTCACCACGTCTTCGACCTTGCCGATGCGCTTACCGCCACCGAGCTTGCTGATGTGGACCAGTCCGTCGCGGCCCGGTAGCAGCGAGACGAACGCGCCGAACGGGGCGATCTTCACCACGGTGCCGAGGAAGCGCTCACCCACCTTGGGCAGCTGCGGGTTAGCAATGGCGTTGACCTTGTCGATTGCCGCCTGTGCGGCATCTCCGTTGGCGGCACCGATGAAGACGGTGCCGTCGTCCTCGATCGAGATGTTGGCGCCGGTCTCCTCGGTAATGCCATTGATCGTCTTGCCCTTGGGGCCAATCAGCTCGCCGATCTTGTCCATCGGGATCTTGATGGTGGTGATCCGCGGAGCGTACGGGCTCATCTCATCGGGCTCATCGATGGCCTCGTTGATCACCTCGAGGATGGTCTGCCGGGCCTGCTTAGCCTGGCTCAGTGCGCCGGCCAGCACCTGCGACGGAATGCCGTCGAGCTTGGTGTCCAGCTGCAACGCAGTAACGAAGTCCGGCGTGCCGGCCACCTTGAAGTCCATGTCGCCGAAGGCATCTTCGGCGCCCAGGATGTCGGTGAGCGCGACGTAGCGGGTCTCGGTCTTGCCGTCGATGGTCACCTCGTCGGACACCAAGCCCATGGCGATACCGGCGACCGGGGCCTTGAGCGGCACACCGGCGTTCAGCAGCGACAGGGTCGCGGCGCAGACCGAACCCATCGAGGTGGACCCGTTGGAGCCGAGCGCCTCGGACACCTGGCGGATCGCATACGGGAACTCCTCGACGCTCGGGAGCACCGGCACCAGTGCACGCTCGGCGAGCGCACCGTGGCCGATCTCACGACGCTTCGGCGAACCGACCCGACCGGTCTCACCGGTCGAGTACGGCGGGAAGTTGTAGTGGTGCATGTAGCGCTTGGACGTTTCTGGGCCGAGCGAATCGATCTGCTGGGCCATCTTCACCATGTCCAGCGTGGTGACACCCAGGATCTGGGTCTCGCCGCGCTCGAACAGTGCCGAGCCATGGGCGCGCGGAATGGTACCGACCTCGGCCGAAAGCGCCCGGATGTCGGTGATACCGCGACCATCGATGCGGAAGTGGTCGGTCAGGATGCGCTGGCGGACCAGCTTCTTGGTCAGCGAACGGAAGGCGGCGCCCAGCTCGCCTTCGCGGCCCTCGAACTTCGGGCCCAGCTCGGCCAGCACGTCCGCCTTGAGCGCGTCAGTCGCCCCGTCGCGCTCCTGCTTGCCAGCGATCGACAGCGCGTCGTTCAAACGAGTCGAAGCGAACTCCGAGACGGCCGCGAAGGCATCGTCCTGGTACGCCGGGAACAGCGGGAACTCGCGGGTCTCCTTGGCGGCAGCGGCAGCCAGCTGCTTCTGCGCCTCGCACAGCTGCGCGATGAACGGCTTGGCCGCTTCCAGACCTTCGGCAACGACGGTCTCGCTCGGGGCGGTCCCGCCGCCGGCGATCAGTTCCAGAACGTTTTCAGTGGCCTCGGCCTCAACCATCATGATGGCGACCTCACCGGCGTCGGTGACGCGGCCGGCGACGACCATGTCGAAGGTCGCGCCCTCGAGCTGCTCGACGGTCGGGAAGCCGACCCATTGGGTGCCGATCAGGGCGACACGCACGGCCCCGACCGGGCCGGAGAACGGCAGACCGGAGATCTGGGTGGAGGCCGAGGCGGCGTTGATGGCGACGACGTCGTACAGGTCATTCGGGTCAAGCGACATGATGGTCTCGACGACCTGGATCTCATTGCGCAGACCCTCAACAAACGACGGACGCAGCGGACGGTCGATCAGGCGGCAGGTGAGGATGGCGTCAGTGGACGGCCGACCCTCGCGGCGGAAGAACGAGCCGGGGATGCGGCCAGCGGCGTACATGCGCTCTTCCACGTCCACGGTCAGCGGGAAGAAGTCGAAGTGCTCTTTCGGGTTCTTCGACGCGGTGGTGGTGGAGAGGATCATGGTGCCCTCATCCAGGTACGCAACCACCGAGCCCGCAGCTTGCAGGGCCAGGCGGCCAGTCTCGAAGCGAATGGTCCGCTTGCCGAATGCGCCGTTGTCGATGACGCAGGAAACTTCGGTGACGGTGTCGTCGAATTCTTCGCCGACCAGATCTTGATTGACTTCAGTCATGGATTTCTCTAAATCCCTTTCGTTGCGGCAGACGACTCGTGCGTCCGCCGAGATATGCAGCAGCCGCCCCGTGCCGATTGCACGACGCGGCGAACGTGACTGCCTGTGGGTAGGGCCGGAAAGCACACCGCATCCGGATCGGCGCGCCTGCGCGCGGGACCTGCGGTGGTGAGACGGCCTTCGATCGAAGCTGTCGGAGTCGCACGCCGGGCGCACTCGCTCCGGCAGCCACTACCGAGGACCGGTCTGCCAATACTTGCCGACGCCCCGTTGCCAGCGCATCGTTCATCTCCGATCCTAGCACTTGACCACGACGAATCGCCGGATGACGAGGCCGTTCAGCCCCAGCGGGCGATAGGCGCACCGATCGCGGCCTCGGCCTCGGCGTGGCTGACGTCGCGCAGGTGAACAGTGAACGCCCAGTGGTGTCCTTCCGGGTCGATGGCACGGTAGCGACGAGCGCCGAAGAACTCGTCGGCCGGGTCCTGTGTGATCGTCGCCCCCGCGGCCCGCGCCCGTTCGCAGTGCGCGTTCAGCCCGGCGGCACCGAGTTCGACTGGCAGCGCCACGGCCAGCCATTGGGTGCTGGCGCCGTCCAGATCGGCCGGACTGCAGGTCCAGTCGCTCCAGCGCCCGCTGACCGCGATGGCCGCGTCACCGTCCGGACTCACTTCGTAGTGCGAGCGCAGCGGATCTCCGTCGGGCGATTCGATCGCCACAGTCAGGGTGAACCCGAAGGCATCGCACAGCCACGCCGCCGCGCCCTTCGGGTCGCGATAGCAGATCGACGGGGTGATCACAGCAGCCATACATCCGATCGTAGAACCACCTCGGCCCCCTCATCGCGAGGATGAGGGGGCCGAGGGAAGAAACTAGGAACGGTCCTAGCCGAGGTCGTCGATCAGCGACGCAGACCCAGTCGCTCGATCAGCGCACGGTAGCGGCTGACGTCGACGCTCTGCAAGTACTTCAGCAGACGACGGCGCCGGCCGACCATCAACAGCAGACCACGACGACTGTGGTGGTCATGCTTGTGATCCTTGAGGTGCGCGGTCAGATCGGTGATGCGCTTGGTCAGCAGCGCGATCTGAGCCTCCGGCGAACCCGTATCGGTCTCATGGACGCCGTACTCGGACAGTACGGCTTTCTTCTCTTCAGCAGTCAACGACATGGAAGAATCTCCTTGTTTCAGTTCCGCGTGCCAATCCCCCGCACGAGCGGGAGGGGTGTACCGCCACGGACCGCAGTGACACCAGCGGTCAAGGCTACCAGCGCGAATGCCCCGGCGGAAATCGCGGGCCACGGAAATCACGGACGGCAGCAATCACCGACTACTGGACATCGCCCAGGATGCTGCGGGTGACGGCCACATCGTTGCCGATGGCCTCGACCAGCGAGTCCACGCCATCATAGGTCTCCATGCCACGGATCCGGCTGACGAAGTCCACCGCCACATGCTGGCCGTACAGGTCCGCATCGACGTCGAGCACGTAGGCCTCGACGGTCCGATTCTGGCCAGAGAACGTCGGGTTGGTGCCGACCGAGACGGCCGCCGGATATCGTTCCCCGATGGTCATGCCGCGCGGGACCCGGCCGGACCGCTGGACGGTGAACCAGGCGGCGTACACGCCATCGCCGGGGATCGCCGCATAGGTACTGGCAGCCACGTTGGCCGTCGGGAAGCCCAGGTCACGGCCACGCTTCTCGCCGTGGACGACGACGCCCTCGACGCGGTGTGGGCGCCCGAGCGCCTCGGTGGCGAGCTCGACGTCACCGGCGGCCACACACGATCGGATGTAGGTCGAGGAGAAAGTGACGGCGTGCTCGCCGAACAGCGAAACCGCTGTCACCTCGAAGCCGAAACGTTCACCCAGCTCGCGGAGTTTGGCCACATCGCCCGCAGCCTTGTGACCGAAGGTGAAATTGTCGCCCACCACTACCTCGGCGGCGTGCAACTGCTCGACGAGCACCTCGTGGGCGAACTCTTCGGGCGACTTGGCAGCCAGGGCCGCGGTGAAGGGCACCACGCAGAACACGTCGATGCCCATCTCCTGTGCCAGATCGGCTCGGCGATGCAGAGTGGCGAGCTGCGGCGGATGGGTGCCCGGGCGCACCACCTCGGACGGATGCGGATCGAAGGTCATCAGCACTGACGGCACCCCGCGCTCGGCAGCGGCCCGCGTGGCCGCCGCGATCAACTGCGCGTGTCCGCGGTGCACCCCGTCGAAGACGCCAATGGTTACCACACATCGACCCCAACCCGGGGGGACGTTCTCCAGCCCTCGCCAACGCAACACGCCTCCAGAGTATTACCCCGCCTCCTTGTAAGGTGTGAGCCATGCCCGACTCGCGCACGGTGGGCGACCTCACCTCGGTCACCCAGGACTATCTGAAGGTGATCTGGACGTCCCAGGAGTGGTCCGATACCAAGGTCACTACCAAATTGCTCGCCGAGAAGCTCGGCGTTTCCGCCTCGACTGCCTCCGAAGGCATCCGCAAGCTCTGCGATCGGGGGCTGGTGGAGCATGAACGCTACGGCTCGGTGACGCTCACCGACGACGGCCGGGACGCCGCGATCGGGATGGTCCGGCGACACCGCCTCCTGGAGACGTTTCTCGTCCGTGAACTCGGCTACGGCTGGGACGAAGTGCACGCCGAAGCCGAGGTCCTCGAACACGCCGTCTCCGAGCAGTTAATGGCCCGCATCGACGCGAAACTCGGCTTCCCGCAACGGGATCCGCACGGCGACCCGATCCCCCAGCCCGACGGGCGCGTCCCGGATGCGGGCTCCCGCCAGTTGGCCGACCTCGCCGTCGGCGAGAGCGGCGTGATCAACCGGATCTCCGATTCGGACCCAGAAATGCTGCGCTACTTCCAGGAAATCGGCATCGACCTCGACCGCGCCGTCGCGGTGGTCGAGAAGCGCCCGTTTGCCGGCACCATCTCGGTGTCGGTCGACGATGGCGCACTGATCCATCTGGGCGACGTCGCGTCCCGGGCGATCTTCCTGGCCTGACCCACGCCGAGCGCCGCACCGAATTCGCCGTTCGGTGATTTGAGCCGGGCCGAACGCAGTGAGAAGCGCGTCGAAATCACGCCGCCAGATCAGCGCAGCGTCGCCGGGCGGACGACCATCACCGAGGCCGCGCGGCGACCCTTCTCCTCGACCAACGCGATGGCGCGGCCGGCCGGGTCGACCACCGTGTAGATCTCACTGCGGCCCACCGGCTCCAGCCAGCGCCCCTGGCTGATCGACTCGGCTTCGTCGTCGCTGATCTCGCGACGCGGGAAGCAGAGTTTCGCGGCCGCATCGATGTCCAGGCTCACGCCGGGATCGTCGATCACTTCCTCGAGGGTGCGCGCCTGCGCCAAGGTGAACGGCCCGACGGCGGTCCGACGCAGTGCGGTCAGATGGCCGCCGACACCCAGCGCGGCACCGAGATCGCGCGCGAGCGAACGGATGTAGGTTCCCGACGAGCAGTCGACCTCCACCTCGACGTCCACGAAGCCGTCGAGGTGAGCAGTACTGAGTACGTCAAAGCGGTGCACGGTCACCGGCCGGGCCGCAAGCTCGAACTCCGCGCCGGTGCGGACCAGCGCGTGGGCGCGGCGACCGTCCACCTTGATCGCACTGACCTTGGCCGGAATCTGCTGCAGATCGCCCGTCAGCTCGGCCACCGCGACGTAGATCTGCTGCTGGGTCACCCCGGACGTGTCCGCCGACTCCAGGACCTCACCCTCCGCATCGTCGGTGGCGGTAGACGCACCGAGTCGGATGGTCGCCGCATACGATTTGGTGGTCAGCGAGAGCAAACCGAGTAACTTGGTTGCCCGCTCGATACCGACCACCAATACGCCGGTGGCCATCGGATCCAGGGTGCCCGCGTGTCCGACCCGGCGGGTGCCAAAAGCCTTGCGGCATTTGGCAACGACGTCGTGACTGGTCATGTCCGGGGCTTTGTCGATCACCAGCAGCCCGGCGTTCTCAATCGAAGAATCGGCCATCAGCGCGTCACTGGTGCTCGGGCGTGACTTCGAACCAGCCCAGCGCCGGTCCCAGTTCCCGCTCAATATACGGCGTCATCGACATCATGAATGTCCTGCTGTAGTGGTGGGCATCCCGGTAGACCAGCACATTGCCAATCACCGCCGGGCACACCTCGGGGCCGCAGTTGAGATCGTTGAAGTCCAGCAGCGTGACCCCCGGCAAGCTGCCGACCACGCCAATCGCCGGGTCCACTGGCGACAGGGACAAGGCCCGCTTGGTGCCGCACTCGACTGCGTCGTTGCGCACGGCCATGCAGTCGAAGGGCTCGCGGTCGACGCCGTCCGGGGTCATCAGCCACGGTAGATCGCGCACTCCGACGACCGGGATTCCGGCGTTGGACAAGGTGGTGAAGACCTCGACGTACCACGACGGGGTGATGTCGCCGGTGCCCCACTGCGGCGCCGGCCGCGTCGAGTTGGTGAACACTGCGTCGGGGCGGGTGGCCAGCAGGTGGTCCATCGCCTTGTGCTGCCACTCCAGGCAGATCGGATCGTCCGGCTTGGATTCGCTGGCCGTCGGCCCGGCGGCCAGCTGGCAGCCGCCCATCACGACGGTCTCGACAGTGAAGCCGTGCTCCTTGCCGATTGTGTTCAGCGCGGGCAGAAAGTGCTCGGCGTGCGAGCCGCCGATCAACGAGAGCACCTTACGGCCGGGTTCACGCGGAGCGCCGTAGTCGCAGACCACCAGATCGGAGGTCTTGGTTCCATCGTTGTAGCAGCCATCGAAGGCGGTCTGCGGCAGATCCGAGCGCGAGGCTTCCGGCCGTGGCAGAAATTCCACGCCGTCCGGGGTGGGCTTGCCCAGGGACGCACTGGCACCCGGATGCTGGGTCCAGTCGATCGAATCGGCCGAGGCGATTTGGGCGGGCGTCAACCAGGCGTTGAGGGCGACGGTCAGCGCGGCGATGGTGGCGGCAATGATCAGCGGAGTGCGGATCCGCACCGTGCGCAGCGGCGAGTCCGCATCGAGTAGCCACGTGCTCAGCACCGACAGCAGCAGCGAGATCGCGATGATGGAGACGCCCTGCACCAGGCTCACCTGGGCGACCGGCGTGCCGTGGAAGTTGCGGTACACCAGGAACAGCATGAGCAGTGGCCAATGCCACAGGTACAGCGGATACGCGAGCGAACCCAGGTACACGGCCGGGCGGGTAGACAGTGCCGCGGTCACCACACTGGAACCGCCGGTACCGGCCACGAAGATCAAGATGGTGCCGCCGATGGGCAGCAGAGCGGCTGGCCCGGGGAACAACCCGGCGCCGTCGACGACGAGCCCGGTCATCACCAGCATGGTCAGGCCGACCACCCCGGCGAGCTGACGGGCCCAGCCGGGTACGGCGACCTTGGTGAGCACAAGACCCAACAGTCCGCCGAGCGCGATCTCCCAGAAACGCGCCCCCGTGTTGTAGTAGTTCAGCGTCTGGTTCATCGTCACGCCCACGGTCCCGTAGGCGAACGACGCAACGGTCACGGCCACCAGGACGCCGATCAGGATCGGGCGGATCGCGGTATCCGCGAGGCGACCGCGCTTAGCCAGCGCGCGCAGCCCCAGTCCCAGGAGAGTTAGTCCACCGATCAGCGCGATGAAGATCTGCGCCTGCACCGACAGCGACCACAGGTGCTGGAACGGGGAAGGCAGGGACGTGGCGTCGGCATAGGTGTGGCCCTGCAAACCCAGCGCCCAGTTCTCCACGAACACGTCCGACCAGACAGCGTCGATCAGGGTCTCCGAGCGGCGTGAGGACGGATAGATGTACCAGGTGGCGAGCACGGTGACCGCCACGGTCAACGCCATCGGGATCCACAGGCGTTTGAGGATGCGCCAGATTCGCGGGATCGGATTGTTCACGGCCTTCGGGCCGACTTGTGCGCGCAGGAGCGACGGGATCAGGAAGAAACCGGAGATAAAGAGGAAGGCGTCAACGCCGCCGGAGACGGTGCCCACGAAGATGTGGAAGATGACCACCAACATGATGGCCACGCCGCGCAGACCCTCGACGTCGGGCCGACGGGCCGAACGGTGGGTCGGCGCGACGGCCGGTACACGTGTGGTGTCCCGACTCTGGTCGGCAGCGGTGTCAGGAGTCATCGATCAGGTCAGCGCAATCGTCGTCAGGATCAGGCCGTTGGCGACGAGCCAGCGACCGGGCAGGGTCAGCAGGGGCGGCCCTCCGTCGGTGGCGGTGCCGTCAATCAGGATCTCGGAGGTGAAGGTACCGGCGGCGACCTTGTCAGCCGGGGCTACGCCCAACGCAGCGTCGGTGCCAGCGGTGTCCCGCGTGAACGTGATGTGCGCGTCCTCGAAGCCCAGCCAGCGGCCGGTTAACGGAAACCAGGTTTTGTAGGTCGCCTCTTTGGCGCAAAACAGCAGCCGATCCCAATGCAGGTCGTGCTCGCGGGTCGCGAGGACCTCGCGTTCGGCGGGCAGGCTGGTGTGACTGAGCACCCCGTCGGGCAGCGGGGCGTGCGGTTCGGCGTCGATGCCGACCGAACGGACCTGCATCGAGTACGCCACGACCGCGGCCCGGTAACCGTCGCAGTGCGTCAGGCTGCCGACCACGTTCGACGGCCACAGCGGCATCCCGCGCTCGCCGCGCATGATCGCGGTCGGTTCGATGCCGAGCTTGCCCAGCGCGCGGCGGCCGCAATGGCGCGCGGTGGTGAACTCCCGGCGGCGTTTGTCCACGGCCTGCGAGACCAGTGTTTCCTCGGCGGGTAGCAGCGTGGCATCGTCGGGGTCACCGAAGGCTTCGGCGGCGGCGACGCCGCGGGGAAACAGCACCTCAATCACCACCGCACCTCCTCGCACCTCGTCGCCATTGCGCGCAGTTCACGCAAACCCCGGTCATGATGCCAGGTTGGGATCTTCCCGTCTAGGACGCCAATTACACGTCACCATCACCAAATCCCGCGTACACCCATTGTGACCTGCATCGTTAACAATTGCAAGCACCTTGTTTGTGAGACTCGCCGCTCTGCAGCGGACCGCCGTCCCCCGTGGGCCGGTCAACGACGCTCCGCGCGACGGGCACGCACGGCTTCGACGCGCTGTCGGAACTCGGCCGCGCGCTCCTGGTAGTCCGGGGGCAGGTCGAAGCGCACGCCGAGTTCGTTCAGATCGGCCTCGGTCGTGCCGTCGTCGGGCGCAATCTGCCGCAGCAGCGGCTCGGGTAGTCCGCGGCGGGACCATTCGCGCGGGTAGCCAACCGAGACCTCTTCGAAGCGCACACCGTCGTACCAGGTGGTGCGTGGGATGTGCAGGTGCCCGTACACGCAGGCCGCAGCATTGAAGCGCACGTGCCAATCGTCGGTCAGCTCACTGCCGCACCACAGCGCGAACTCCGGGTACATCAGGGCGTCGCACGGCTCGCGGCGCAGCGGCCAGTGGTTGATGAGGATCGTCTTCTCGCTCGGATCGATGGCCTCAAGTCGAGTG
>NZ_JBAQWU010000367.1:0-3190 GCF_049299075.1 Gordonia sp. (in: high G+C Gram-positive bacteria) | reverse complement strand
GTCTGTCACAGCACCGGCCCTCGGCTCCCAGGCCGCTCGTCGACATGTGACGACGGTGATAGCGTCGGCCAGTGTGAGCCGCGCAACAACTGTCGACCTGTCCGTTCTTGATCGTGCACAGCGGGGCCTGTTCCGGGTATTCGGGCGGCTGCCTGCCTCGGTACTGGGCCTGGGTGCGCGTTTGACCAAGGTGAATTCCGACGGTGAGCACATCGCGCCGGAGATGGCCGTGGTGGCCGCCGCGACCGCTAATGTTCCTGGGATGGCGTTGACCGGAGTCGATCCGGCGACGGACCGCAAGAAATTGGAGGCGACCAGTGCCTCGATGGCCCAGACCTTCGCGCCGTTCGCCATCGAAGCGGACCTGGTGCTCGACGGGCCCGGCGGCCCGATCGGCGCCACGCGTTATCGCGTCGAAGAGGGAACTCCGCGCGGGCTGATCCTGTTTCTTCACGGTGGCGGCTATGTGGTGGGGAGCCGCGCCAGCCACGACTCGGCCGTGCGCGCGCTGGCCATCGCTTCGGGCGCCGACGTCCTGTCGGTCGACTACCGACTCGCCCCGGAAGCGAAGTTCCCCGCGGCCGTCGACGACAGTCTCGCGGCGTGGTACTTCGCCGTCGCGCGAGCGCCGGAGTGGGGCATTGATCCGGCGAAGATCATCGTCGCCGGCGACTCTGCGGGTGGCTGCCTGGCCGCCGACATCGCGCAAGCCACCCGCGGCGACGACGTCGTGCCAGCCTTGCAGTTGCTGATCTATCCGGTGACCGAGATGGGTGCCCGGACCCGGTCACGGGCGGAGTTCGACGCCGGCTTCTTCCTCACCGGACAGGACCTCGAGTACTTCACCGAGCACTACTTGAGCGATCCGGAGACGGAGCTGGCGGACCCGCGCGTCTCACCGCTGCTGGCCGACGACCTGTCCGGTCTGCCGCCCGCCTACGTGGTCGTGGCTGGCTTTGACCCCCTGCGTGATGAGGGCATCGCCTACGCCGAGGCGATGCGTGCGGCCGGGGTTCCGGTGACGCTGGAGCGCGCGGGTGCGATGATTCACGGCTTCCTCAATATGGGCCTGATCAGCCCTGACGCTCGCGAATACATTGCGCGTATGGGTGCCGCGGTGATCGACGCCGTGGAGTAAGTGGCGTCGCGAAGCGTGATTCGGAGGTAACGGCTCGGCGACGATCCCGCCGGTTTCGCCGCAATGGTTTGCGTTTTTCCAGGTGCTGACCGAGGGTGGTTCGAGATACGTAACCGACTGATAATCGTGACCTACTGAGAATCGTGACTTAAATATGCCGATAACGCCAGAAGATAGCGCCGAGAATTCTGTATCGGGCCACCCGATTCCAGAGTTCGACCACCATCCCGCGATGGCCGGTGTTCCCGCCGATCACCACATCGAGGAGCACGACACCGACGATGAGATCACCGAGAAGCTGCGCCGACAGGGTGTGAAGCTCGGCTGGCAGTCTCTTTCCCCGCGAGTGTTCTGGCCGGCGCTGGTGCTGGTTCTCGCAGTGGTGGCGTTTGCGGTGATCGTGCCGACTGGCACCGGCACCGTATTCGGCGAAATACAGACCTGGATCGTCAAGGAACTGGGCTGGTACTACGTCCTCCTGGTAGCAGGTTTCGTGGTGTTCGCGATCATCGTCGGCATGTCCCGGCTCGGCACTATTACCCTTGGGCGCGACGGGGAGAAGCCCGAGTATTCGACGATGTCGTGGTTCAGCATGCTGTTTGCCGCGGGCATGGGTATCGGACTGGTCTTCTACGGCGTTGCCGAACCGTTGAGCTATGCGACGGTCGCGAGCAAACCGGGCTGGAGTACCGACCAAGCCGAGACGGCGGGTATGTCGATGGCGCAGACCTTTATCCACTGGGGCCTGCACCCGTGGGCGATCTACGCCGTGATCGGCTTGGCGCTCGCCTACGCGGTGCATCGTCGAGGGCGTCCGGTATCCATCCGCTGGGCGCTCGAACCCCTGCTGGGCAATCGCGTCAAAGGTTGGGTCGGCGACCTGATCGACGTCCTGGCCATCCTCGGCACCGTATTCGGTGTGGCGACCTCACTCGGTTTGGGGGTCCAGCAGATCGCCGCCGGCCTCAACGCCGTCGGTCTGGTGGCCGACGCAACCTCGGAGTGGTTGCTGATCGGCCTGATCGTGGTGATCACCTTCATTGCGACGATGTCGGTGGTCAGCGGTATCGGTGCGGGTATCAAGTGGCTGTCCAACATCAATCTGTCACTGGCTAGCGTCTTGCTGGCCTCGGTGCTCGTTCTGGGCCCGACACTGTTTATCCTCCGGAACTTCGTGGAGTCGCTCGGCTTCTACTTTGGAAACCTCTTTCAGATGACGTTCGACGTCGGCGCCTTCCACGGCGAGACCGGTCAGGCGTGGTTCCAGGATTGGACCATCTTCTACTGGGGCTGGTGGATTTCCTGGGCACCGTTCGTGGGTGTCTTCATCGCGCGTATCTCGCGCGGTCGCACAGTGCGCGAGTTCATCGCCGGTGTGCTTCTTGCGCCCACGGTGGTCGGATTCGTGTGGTTCTCGGTGATGGGCGGCGCCGGACTGTTCCGGCAGTTCTTCGACAGTCCGGATCAGCGCCTCGTCGCCGACGGCGCGGAGTCGATTGATGCACCGTCGACGTTGTTCACCGTGCTCGAGGGGCTGCCGCTCGGCCAGGTCTTCTCGGTGCTGGCGATCATCGTGATTGCGTTGTTCTTCATCACCTCGTCGGACTCCGGTTCGTTGGTGGTCGACATGCTTGCCTCCGGCGGACACCCGAACCCGCCGACCTGGTCGCGGGTGCTCTGGTCGATCATCGAAGGAGCGGTGGCGATCTCGCTGCTGCTCGCAGGTGGACTGGGCGCGCTGCAATCGGCGGCGCTGGCCACCGCTCTGCCGTTCTCTATCGTGCTGCTCTTGATGTGTTTCGCCATCGTCAAGGGCCTGCGGTACGAGTACCGGAAGATTCAGCTAACGCAGCGGCGGGAGCGACTGGAACGTGCTGCGGACTACATTTCCGGTGGGGTGATCGAGAGCCTGCCCGAAGACCCGCGCGTGCGCATCTACGTCGACGATCGCATCGACTACCGGCTGTCGCGCACCGAGGGTGCGTTCACCCGCCGAAAGCCCTGATCCGCTCCGGCCCACAGACAAGAGCCGCCGCGGCGAACAGAGCCGCG
>NZ_JBAQWU010000366.1:0-5373 GCF_049299075.1 Gordonia sp. (in: high G+C Gram-positive bacteria) | reverse complement strand
GCCCCGGCGGCCGCGATGTCGGCCGGTGCGGCCACCACCGCGGTCGCCGACCGCCCCGTGTCCGCTCCCGGCGCGAACCGCAAGGCCACCGGACGTAAGTCCAGTGAGCGCAAGCTCGCCTACTGGCTGGTCGCACCGGCGGCCATCGTCATGCTGCTGGTGACCGGATACCCGATCCTGTATGCCTTCTGGCTGTCGCTGAACCGGGCCACCCTGACCGCGCCGGACGAGAACGAGTTCATCGGTTTCGCTAACTATGCGACGGTGCTCACCGACAGCTTCTGGTGGGATGCGCTCTGGGTGACCTTGTTCATCACGGTGGTCTCGGTGATTATCGAACTGATCCTGGGCATGTTGATCGCGTTGGTCATGCACCGGACGATCTTCGGCAAAGGCACCATCCGCACCGTGGTCCTTATTCCGTACGGCATCGTGACGGTTGCCGCGGCGTTCTCTTGGTACTACGCGTGGACGCCGGGGACCGGCTATCTGGCGAACCTGATCCCGACCGATACCGATCTGTTGACCCAGCAGTGGCCGTCGATCTTCATCATCATTCTGGCCGAGGTCTGGAAGACCACCCCGTTTATGGCGCTGCTCCTGCTGGCTGGTCTGGCGCTGGTGCCCGACGACCTGCTCAAAGCCGCGCAGATCGACGGTGCGAGTGCGTGGACCCGGCTGTGGAAGATCATCATTCCGTTGATGAAGCCGGCCATCCTGGTCGCGCTGCTGTTCCGCACGCTCGACGCCTTCCGGATCTTCGACAATATCTACATCCTCACCAAGGGCAGCAATGGCACCGGTTCGGTGTCCATGTTGGGCTACAACAACCTGTTCAAGGCCTTCAACTTGGGAGTGGGATCGGCGATCAGCGTGCTGATCTTCGTGTGCGTGGCGATCATCGCCTTCGTGTTCATCAAGATCTTCGGGGCCTCGGCGCCCGGTTCCGACAACGAGGGGCGGTAGCCGAACATGAACCAGGTCAACAAGCGGGTCGGCTGGACCATCGTCAACATCCTGGTGGTCCTGTACGCGGTCATCCCGCTCTGGTGGATTATCAGCCTCTCGCTCAAGCCCATCGGCAGCGTGACCGACGGCAACTTCATCCCGCGACAGTGGACGCTGGACAACTACCGCAGCCTCTTTGCCGACGGCGTATTCACCCAGCTCGGGTGGGTGTTGGTGGGTATGGTCGTCGGCTTCGCGCTACTCGGCGTCGCGATCTGGGTGGGGCGTCGCGCGATGGCTGACGGCAATGAGTCGCGGCAGGGCCTCGCCCGGGTGGCCACCTGGATTCTCGGGATCGCACTGGTCGTCGCCCTGATCTGGGGCATTTTGGTGCCCCTTGCCGACGGCGGCAGCTTCGGCCGACCGCTGATCAACTCGATCGGTATCGGGCTGATCACCACGCTCATCGCGGTGGTCCTGGGCACCATGGCCGCCTATGCGGTCGCCCGTCTGGAGTTTCGCGGCAAGAAGCTGCTCATCGGCGCCGCGCTGCTGATTGCGATGTTCCCGCAGATCTCACTGGTGACCCCGCTGTTCAACATCGAGCGCAAGCTCGGCCTGTTCGACACGTGGGCCGGACTGGTGATCCCGTACACCGCGTTCGCTCTTCCGCTGGCGATCTACACCCTGTCGGCGTTCTTCCGGGAGATCCCGTGGGATTTGGAGAAGGCAGCAATGATGGACGGCGCCTCGCCGTCGCAGGCCTTCCGCCGGGTCATTGTGCCGCTGGCCGCTCCGGGTGTGGTGACCGCCGCCATCCTGGTGTTCATCTTCGCCTGGAACGATCTGCTGTTGGCCCTGTCGCTCACGTCGACGCAGCGGGCCATCACCGCGCCGGTCGCCATCGCGAACTTCACCGGCGCGAGTCAGTTCGAAGAACCCACCGGGTCGATTGCGGCGGCCGCCGTCGTGATCACCATTCCGATCATCGTGTTCGTACTCTTCTTCCAACGTCGTATCGTCGCCGGTCTGACCTCCGGCGCGGTGAAGGGATAATCCATGGCCGACATCGTTCTGGAGAATGTCTCCAAGCAGTACCCGGACGGCTCGACGGCGGTGCAGGACGTCAACCTGCACATCGCCGACGGCGAGTTCGTCATCCTGGTCGGACCATCTGGCTGTGGCAAGTCGACGACCCTCAACATGATCGCGGGCCTGGAGGACATCTCCTCGGGGACTCTCGCGATCGGCGGCGAGCGGATGAACGACGTCGCTCCGAAGGACCGCGACATCGCGATGGTCTTCCAGAGCTATGCGCTGTACCCGCACATGACTGTGCGCGAGAACATCGCCTTCCCGTTGACGCTGCGCAAGCTGCCGAAGGAGGAGATCGCGGCCAAGGTCGACGAGGCCGCGCGCATCCTGGATTTGGCGGAGCACCTGGACCGTAAGCCGGCCAACCTTTCGGGTGGCCAGCGCCAGCGGGTGGCGATGGGTCGGGCGATCGTGCGTCACCCGAAGGCGTTCCTGATGGACGAGCCGCTGTCGAATCTGGACGCAAAGTTGCGCGTGCAAATGCGCACCGAGATCGCCGAGTTGCAGGCCCGGTTGGGCGTCACCACCGTCTATGTCACACACGACCAGACCGAGGCGATGACCCTCGGCGACCGCGTCGTCGTGATGCGCGGCGGTGTGGTGCAGCAGGTCGGTGCGCCGCAGGATCTGTACGACCATCCGGCGAATTTGTTTGTCGCCGGCTTCATCGGCTCCCCGGCGATGAACTTCATTCCCGGGCGTCTCACCCCGACCGGCATCGAGACCAGTATCGGCGTGATCGAGCTGCCCGACCACGGTCAGCTGATCGCCAATGCGCAGGCGGCGGGTTGCCGCGGCGAGGTGCTGGTCGGCGTACGCCCGGAGCACCTGGCCGACGCCGAGTTCACCGAGCCGGCGCACCTCTCGCGGATGACGACCTTCGACGCACGGGTGGACATCGTGGAGTCGATGGGATCGGACAAGTACTACTACTTCTCGCTGGACCGCGGTGCGGCCGCCGCAGCGGTGCTCCACCAGCTGGCCGAGGATCTGGGGGCCAGCACCCCGGGCGGCCAGAAAGTGGCCCGGTTGCTCCCGCAGACGCGCGTTGCCCGCGGCGGTACCTTGCACCTGGCGATGGAGAACAGCCTGCTCCACGTCTTCGATGCCGACACCGGTCAGACCCTGCGCTGACCTCGGCACCGTCTACGCTGATCGGGTGAGTTCTGTTCCCGAACTGGTCGCTGCGCACCTGACCGAGGTCCTTGGTGCTGCGCCGCAGCGAGCCAGCGTGACCTTCCTTGGGGTCGAGCCCATCGACGTCCTGCGGTATGCGGACGCCGAGGCAAGGCTGGTCGTGTTCGCTACGGCTGGCTGTGCGCGGCACCCGATGCACGATCCGGCAGAGTTGGTGCCGGACCCGGTCGTCGGGCCGCGGGTGGAGCTGGTGGTCCGGATGCAGCCGAGTGCGCCGTTGGCCGGTCTGCACAAGTCGCTGGCGACCCTCGCCGCGGCGCCGGCCGTGGAGGGCCTGATCTTGGGTGACGATTCGCTTGTCGACCTGCAAGAGCCGCTGTGGAGCGGGGCGGTCTGTTCGGCCTACCTGCTCACGAGGGACCTGGACGTGCCCGCGCTGCCGCTGGGCGGCGGCCGCGATCCGGTGGCGTTCTTGCGGGCCGTGCCGATCACCGCGAATGAGGCCGCGTGGGTGCGGCTCAAGGGCGCGCAGGCGCTGCGGGAAGCATGGGACGAGGGCGGCGTCGACGTCACCGATCCGACACGCGGCGGCGTCACCCCCAGCTAGGTTCGCGCAACGTGGGGGCTACAGCCAGCGGTTTTTGTGCAGGACCACCCAGAGGGTGGTGCAGATGAGCAGGAGCAGGAGCAGGACGGCCGGGTACGACCAGCGCCAGGCGAGTTCCGGCATGTGCTCGAAGTTCATCCCGTAGATTCCGGCGATCGCGGTGGGTACGACGGCGATGGCCGCCCACGATGAGATCTTCCGCATATCGGTGTTCTGCTGAATGCCGACTTTGGTCGCGGCCGCATTGAGCAGGGTGGTGAGGCGCTCGTCGTAGCCGTCGATCATGTCAACGGCGGCGGTGAGGTGATCGGCGACGTCGCGGAAGTGGCGTCGGATCTCCTTCTCGCCGAAGGCTCCGGGCAGTTCCGCGCGCAGGGTGGAACCGGGGCCGGCGGCGCCCGACAGCCAGGCCAACGGCACCGCCAGCGGCGCCACCGCGCGATGGAGTTCGAGGATCTCGCGCTTGAACATGTACACGACGTCGATGTCCAGGTCGGTGGTGCTCGAGGCGAAGACGTGTTCTTCGAGTTCATCGACGTCGTCGGCCATATCGATGGCGACGCGCTGGTAGCTGTCCACCACATGGTCGGCGACGGCATGCAGCACGGCGACGGGTCCGAAGGCGAGTGCCTCGGGTCGGCTCTCCAGCGCAGCCCGCACTCCGCCGAGTTGGGTGTGGTTGCCGTGGCGGACGGTAATCACGAAGTCGGGGCCGGCCAGCACCATGATTTCGCCGGAGCTCACGATGTCATTGGCTTTGTCTACCGCAGCGTGGTCGACGTAGTGCATGGAGCGCAGGACCAGAAAGACGGTGCCGTCGTACAGTTCCAGCTTTGGTCGCTGATGCGCGTCGACGAGGTCCTCGACGACCAGGGAATGCAGGTTGAAGACGCGAGCGACCGATGCCATCCGGGCCGCCGTGGGTGAATGCAAACCGAGCCAGACAAAGCCGCGGCCGGTGGCGCGAACGCGCTGGTAGGCCTGGGCAAAGTCGCCGGTATCGTCCAGGCGCGCTCCGTCAACGTAGACGGCGCAGTCGAGGACGAGATCGCGGGCGGACGGAGAGTGGCTCGGCACGCCCCGATGGTATCGAAGAACTCCACTCCGGTGTCTCTTAGAGTGGGAGCGTGGCTTTTGATCTCACCGTCTACACGACGACCGCAATCACGTTGATCGTGATCATGGATCCGCCCGGCCAGGTTCCGGTGTTCCTGTCGCTGGTGGGTCGCCGCACACCGGCCTACCGCCGCCAGGCGGCGTGGCAGGCGACGCTGGTGTCGCTGCTGGTCATCACGGTCTTCGCCATCGCCGGCCGCGCGATTCTCGGCTATCTGCACGTCTCGATTCCGGCCTTACAGGGGGCGGGCGGGCTGTTGCTACTCCTCGTGGCGTTGCAGCTGCTGTTCAGCACGGGGGGACCAAAGAGCGCCGCTGCCGACGATGAAGTGAACGTCGCACTTGTCCCACTGGGCACTCCGCTGCTCGCGGGACCGGGTGCGATCGCCGCGGTGATCGTCGCCGTCGGCGAAGCCCACGGTAGTGGCCCGGCCTACCTGGCTATCGCCGCGGCGATTGTCACCGCGCAC
>NZ_JBAQWU010000365.1:0-1944 GCF_049299075.1 Gordonia sp. (in: high G+C Gram-positive bacteria) | reverse complement strand
GCTATGCCCAGGATCGACGCGGAGCGTTGGAGGACCTGCACTAATTCGCCGGGCTCGTAGAATTCCATGTGCGCGGTGAAGCCGAAGCGATCGCGCAGCGGGCCGGTCAGCGCACCGGATCGGGTCGTCGCGCCAACCAAGGTGAACGGGGCGACATCGAGCGGAATGGACGTGGCACCGGGCCCCTTGCCGACCACGACGTCGACGCGGAAGTCTTCCATCGCCAGGTACAGCATCTCTTCGGCTGGCCGGGCGATCCGGTGGATCTCGTCGATAAAGAGCACATCGCCCTCCACCAGGTTCGACAACATCGCGGCCAGATCGCCGGCCCGCTCCAGCGCGGGACCGGACGTGAGGCGGAGCGCCGCACCCATCTCCGCCGCGATGATCATCGCCAGGGAGGTCTTACCCAGACCGGGCGGACCGGACAGCAGAATGTGGTCCGGGGTGCGGCCGCGGTTGCGTGCGGCGTGCAGTACCAGTTCCAGTTGCTCACGCACCTTGGCCTGGCCGATGAAGTCAGCGAGCGTCTTGGGCCGCAGACTCGCATCCAGTTCGCTGTCGCCGGGGATGAACGACGGGGCGAGCAGTTCCTCGCCCTCGAACTCGGTCATCGCCGCGGACCGAGCCCGGCCAGGGACGCCCGCAGCACCGTCGGCGAATCGGCGTCGGGCTGATCGGCGAGCGCTGTGGCCACCGCCTGCCCGGCAGCATTCTCGGTGAAACCGAGACCGATGAGTGCCTCGGTCACCTGGGCGGCAATACCCGAGGCGGAACCGGGAACCACGGCACCAACCGCACCGGCGGGCGCCGCAACCTTATCGCGCAACTCCACCACCAGGCGCTCCGCGACTCGTTTACCAATCCCGGGCACCGAGGTGAGCGATTTGACGTCGGAGTCGGCCAACGCGCTCCGCAGCCGGTCTGGTTCGAGTACGGCCAGGGTCGCCATCGCGAGCCGGGGCCCGACACCGGTGACGGTCTGCAGGACACCGAAGAGTTCGCGAGCATCGGGATCGGTGAAGCCGTACAACGTCATCGAGTCCTCGCGCACCACCATGGCGGTGCGCAGTCGCACATGGTCGCCGCACCGCAGCGTCGCCAACGTGGGTGGGGTCGCCAGCACCCGGTAGCCCACGCCTGCGCATTCGACCACGGCGTGGTCGAGGGCGATGTCGATCACTTCACCCGATACCGAGGAGATCACTGCTGTACCGCTTTCTGCCGGGCGTGTTCGGCCTGGGCCGCCGCCAATCGTCGTCGATGGGCGTCCTGCGCGACCCGGGCCTGCTCGGCGGCTGCCGCCATCCGGTCATTGACCGGACCGCGCCAACAGTGGCAGATAGCCAGCGCCAGGGCATCGGCCGCATCGGCGGGCTTCGGGGCCTGCTGCATCCCCAAAATACGGGTCACCATCATCGTGACCTGCGCTTTGTCGGCGCGACCGGAGCCGGTGACCGCCGCCTTCACCTCACTGGGTGTGTGGAAGCGGACCGGCACGTTCCGCTGGGCGGCAGCCAGGGCCACCACTCCGGCGGCCTGGGCCGTACCCATGGCCGTGCTCACCTGACGTTGCGCGAAGACCCGCTCCACCGCCACCACATCGGGACTATGGGTCTCCATCCAGTGCTGCGCGGCCGTGTAGAGCGCGAGCAACCGCTCGGCGAGCTCCATGGTGGACGGCGTGCGGACGACGTCCACGTCGAGGGCGGTGACCGTGCGACCAGCACCGGATTCCACCAGTGCGATACCGCACCGAGTCAGACCGGGATCCACGCCCATCACACGCATCGGTGCACCTCCCGCAACAGCTAAACGAACAACTGTTCGAGATTCTAGCCGACGGGGCCGACCCGGCCGCGGTGACACACCGAGACACCGGCGCGCCCGACGCCCCGGTCAGTCCGCGTCGAGTCAGTCCTCGTCGAGTTCGGCGAGGACCTC
>NZ_JBAQWU010000364.1:0-6491 GCF_049299075.1 Gordonia sp. (in: high G+C Gram-positive bacteria) | reverse complement strand
GGTCAGTGGTGGGCGCAACGCGCGGCCGAGGCACGGGCCGCCGCCGACACCGTCGACGATCTGGACCGCGTGGTGGACAGCCCGATGGGGCCGCGCACCGTCCGGGAGGGCCTGTCGTTCCCGGCCGTGGACTTATTCATTCACGGTTGGGACCTGGCGGCCGCCATCGGGAACAGCGTCGAGATCCCGCCGGCGGCCATCACCTTCATCGAGGCGATGTTCGGGCACATTCCCGACGAGGCCTCCCGCCAGCCCGGCGTCTTCGGGCCGAAACGCGACGCCGCCCGCGACGCGACCCCGACCGCCGCGCTCATCGCCTTCACCGGCCGCGACCCGGGCTTCTGACCACGTCGCCGTCGACGTAGTACCAGCGTCCGTTCTCACGGACGAACCGACTGAGTTCGTGAAGTTCTCCGCGACCGTCTGGGCCGCGGTAGACCGCAATGAACTGCACCGTGCCGGCGGAGTCGAAAGGTCCACCGGCACTGCAGGATTCGACGGTCAGGTGCAGCCACCGCTGCTCCAGATCCAGGTCAATCACCGGCGGCCGGGTGGTCAGATGCCAGGTCTCGAGCAGGTGTGCCGCATCGCCGAGGGCGAATGCCGTGTACCGGCTGCGCATGAGCGCCTGTGCGGTCGGTGCCGCCCCTCCGGTCGCACTTGCGACGTATCGCGCGCAGCACAGCCCGAACGTCTCCCCGCTCCCGCACGGGCAGCGCCCCGCGTCGTCGTACGTCGTCATCACCGTGACGCTACCGGTTGACAGCACTCGCACCGGGTGCCATGGTTAGTTAGTCGACTAAGTAACCAAAGGACCAAAGCATGATCGAACAAGGACGGGCAATCTTCCAGCAGATCGCCGACCAGGTCGCCGACTCGATCATCGACGGCGCCCTGGCCGAGGAGAGCCGGGCACCCTCCACCAATGAACTAGCGACGTTCTACCGAATCAACCCGGCAACCGCCGCCAAAGGCGTGAACCTGCTGGTCGACAAGGGCGTGCTGTACAAACGCCGAGGGATTGGCATGTTCGTCGCGACCGGCGCGGCCGAACTACTGCAACGCCAGCGCCGCGAATCCTTCGCCGACCGCTACCTCGACCCCCTACTCGCCGAGGCGACCCGGCTGGGCTTGACCCCCGCCGACGTCGTCGACCTCATCACGAACAGGAGCACCCCATGACCTCCGCCACCGGTCAGCCAGCCATCGCGGTCCGCGACCTCACCAAACGCTACGGCGACAACACAGTCCTCGACGCCATCAGCTTCGACGTCGAACCGAACACCATCTGCGGCCTCTTCGGCCGCAATGGTTCGGGCAAGACGACCATCATGTCGATCCTCACCGCCCAGAACTTCGCCGACGCGGGCCAAGTGGCGATCTACGGCGCGGAGCCGTACGAGAATCCGCATGTCCTCGAGCGCATGTGCTTCGTCCGGGAGAGCCAGAAATACCCCGACGACAGCAAACCCGCGCACGCCTTCACCATTGCCGCGCTGTTCTTCCCAAACTGGGATGCCGACCTCGCCGCGCAGCTCATCGACGACTTCCGGCTCCCGGTGACCACGAAGATCAAGAAGCTCTCCCGCGGACAGCTCTCCGCGGTCGGCATCATCATCGGCCTGGCGGCGCGCGCCGACGTCACCTTCTTCGACGAGCCCTACCTCGGCCTGGACGCCGTCGCTCGGCAGATCTTCTACGATCGGCTGCTCGCCGATTACGCCGAGCACCCGCGCACCATCGTGCTCTCGAGCCACCTGATCGACGAGGTCGCCAATCTGATCGAGCAGGTGATCGTCGTTGACGACCAACACATCGTCGTCAACGAGTCGGTCGACGATCTGCGCGAGCGTGCCTTCTCTGTCGTCGGACCGGCGACCACCGTCGATCAGTTCATCGGCCAACGTGAGGAACTCCATCGTGAGCGCCTCGGCCCAGTCGCGCAGGTCACCGTCCTCGGGGCACTCACTGATCGCGAGGAGCACGAGCTCGCCGCCGCCGGCCTGTCCACTGCACCTGTGTCCCTGCAGGAACTGATCGTGCGCCTCACCCAGAAGACTGGAGCATCGCAATGAACCGCACCGCCAACGTCGTCCGCATGCAGTTGGTGAACCGCAACACCTTCATCTGGATACCGCTGATGATTCTGTTCGCTGCGTTCGCCATCACCCTGGCCGTGTACGGGATCATTCTCTTCTCGGTCAACGGCCCCATCGATGAGCCGATGTATAGCGGCGGCACCCAAGCCCCGCTCTGGTACTTCGCCATTGTCGGCGTCTACGCCCTGAATCTGACATTCCCGTTTTCGCAGGCGATGAGTGTCAGCCGTCGCGAGTTCTTCAACGGCACCATGGCGACCGCCCTCGGGACCTCGCTGGTCCTCGCCGTGATCTACCTGATCGGCGGCGTGCTCGAGCGCGCCACCGACGGTTGGGGCTTCGACGGATACTTCTTCTACCTGCCATGGATCTGGGACCAGGGTCCGCTGGCCGCCGCACTGTTCTTCTTCACCGCCGCCATCCTGGCCTTCACCATCGGTTTCCTCGGCGCATTGATCTACCGGCGGTTCGGCCTGATCTGGCTGCTGGCCACCATCATCGGGTTTGTCGTGGTGCTCCTGGTGGCCGCCCTGGGGATTTCGGCCTCCGACTCCTGGTCGGCTTTCGGCCACGCCCTGGCTCACGCCAAAGCGGTATACGTCGCCCTGAGCGGCCTCACCGCCGCGGCCGCCGCCGCCGGCCTGAACTACGTGATCCTCCGCCGCGCCATCCCCTAGTCCCGCGGCCTTCCGTCGCTCCCGCGCCCTTTCCCGGTTCGCCCTCACGTCCCGGGAAGGCGCGGGAGCCGTCGTTGGGCGTCCGAGCGACTAAAGGATGCCGAACCGACGGAGCCGCTCGGCCACCCGGCCCACCATCCGGCCCCGCCATAGATCGTCGATCGTCCACCGGATCGGATCGGTACCGACATCACGGAGGGCCTCCTCGCGCTTCTTCTCCCGGAGGATCGCATCGAGTTCCGATTCCCCCGGACGACGATGCTTGAGGTACTTCACTGTGCCGTCGAGTTCTCCGGACACCTTCTCGTTCCAGTCGAAGTCCGTGAACGCGCGCTGCCGTACGCCGTCGATAGTCACCACGTACTCGTGTTGAAGATCAGGCTTCGGCAAACCCGCCTCGATCAACTGGGCACGGCTCCAGGACTCTCCTGGATTCGCGGCCCGGCCGTCAGCCAGCCGGAGTGCATACCGGGCGACCGCGATGCCACGCCGTCGTCGTTGCTCGAGCACTTCGGTCAACTCCTCGCGCAGCACCCCGGCACGTAGCGCCGAATCGAATACGGCCAGTGCGCGCGCAAAGCGGCCGCCGGCAGCCGCCTCCGCGGCGACGTCGACCGTCGTGCGCAACAGTCCGGTGAGGGTCATCCCATCGACGGTCACCGTAGCCCCCTCCGTCGGCCCCTCGTGCACGTGCCGCGTCGACCGCCGACTTCCGCGCGCACCGTCACGGACCACGTGCACGCGGCTTCGGTCCGGGTTCAACAGCGGCAGTCGGAGCACCGCTGCGGCCGACTGATGACTGAGCACGAACGGTGTGTCCGTCCGGGTCGCGGCGGCCACACACTTGAGCCGGTACAGCTCATCGGGCACGTAGAGATCCTTCACCCGATCGGCAATGACGTACACGCCACGACTGACACGGAGCAGATCCTTCGACGCGATCAGCTGGGCGAGGTCGTCTTCGGAGTGCCCCGAATCGAGCGCCTCGGCGCGCCACGTCAGGCCGTGGGAATCTATTGGCAACCTCATATGAATTAGACGCGCGCGAACCGTTCTCGGTTCCATTTCCCCCTCGCGCGCCCTCCGCCGGTTCCCTCGCCGTATGGTGCTTCGCGCGCCCTTCGTCGCTTTCCGCGCCCTATCGCGGTTCGCACGGATTCCCGGGAGGCCGTCGGAACCGCGAGAGGGCGCGGGAACCGGTGGCGAGTCAGTTGAGCGTTCGTGATGCCGAGCAATGCGGACTTGAGCAAAGTGGCGTGCCACAGCGGCAAACCGGTGAGCACCATGGCCAGCGCCACGAACATCACGCCCGCCCCCGCCCCGAAGTAGCCGCCGTAGACGGCGACAAGAAAGACACCGACCGGCCACCAGGCCGGATGGTTGGTCCGCTCCCCCACGCGGGCGCGCAGGCGCGGCTGCAAGAGCAAGGCGATCGAGGCGAGGGCCACCAGATACGGCACGACGACGAAGACCTTGTCCGGCGACAGCAGCAGGATCCCCGCCCCGACCGCACCGCCCAGTAGCGCGATCAGACCGTCCTGGGCCAGTGATCGGCCCCCGTGCCGCGCCCCGCCGACGTGCCGTCCTCGGCCAGGAGAACCCGGCCGGATTTCGCGAAGCTGCCGACGCCGACGGCCACCATCGCCACCGTGTTGGTGACATTGGCGGTCAGCGGATTCAGTCCCACCAGCAGCAGCGCCGGATAGCTGATGATCGATGCCAGCCTGGTGACGTAGCCGACCACGCCCGCGGCGAAGCCCGCTGCGACGAGGAGGGCCAGGTCAGCCAGCGACATGGGTGCGTGGTGCCGACGGTGCGGGCTGGTACCTCGCCCGGCTCAACCAGCGCGTGGTATCAGTGAGCGAAATGCCGGGCGCCGGTGAAATACATGGTGATGCCCGCGGCGGCGGCCGCCTCAATCACCTCGTTGTCGCGGACGCTGCCGCCCGGCTGCACCACGGCGCGCACGCCGGCCTGCGTCAGCACCTGCAGACCATCGGGGAACGGGAAGAACGCATCCGAGGCAGCCACCGACCCGGCGGCCCGGTCCCCGGCGCGGGTCACGGCCAGCTGGGCCGAATCGACGCGGTTCACCTGCCCCATGCCGACGCCGACCGAGGCGCCGCCGCTAGCGAGCAGGATGGCATTCGACTTGACCGATCGGCAGGCGCGCCACGCGAAATCGAGGTCGGCCAGGGTCTGCGCGTCAGCGGCATCGCCGGTCGCAAGGGTCCAGTTGGCCGGATCGTCGCCCTCGGCGTCGAGCACGTCACGCGCCTGCAGCAGCGCACCTCCGGAGATCGGCCGCAACTCGATGCCGGACTCAGTCGGAGGCTCAGCCACCAAAATCCGCACGTTCTTCTTGCGGGACAGCACCTCGACGGCGCCCTCGTCATAGCCGGGCGCAATGATCACCTCGGTGAAGATCTCGGCAACCTGCTCAGCCATCTGCACGCTCACCGGGCGGTTAGCCGCGATCACGCCACCAAAGGCGCTGACCGGATCGCACTCGTGCGCTTTGCGGTGCGCGTCGGCGATCTCCGCGCCGACGGCGATTCCGCACGGGTTCGCGTGCTTGATGATTGCTACTGCCGGATCGGCAAAGTCGTAGGCGGCACGCCAGGCGGCATCCCCGTCCGTGTAGTTGTTGAAGCTCATCTCCTTGCCGTGCAGTTGCTCGGCCTGGGCGAGCCCGGCCGGACCGGAGTTGGCGGTGTAGAGCGCCGCGGCCTGGTGCGGGTTCTCGCCGTAGCGCAGCACCGCGCTGCGATCCCACGTGGCACCAGTCCACACCGGGAACTGCGAATCGGTATCCGGCGCCACCACACTGCTCATCCACGAGGCGACGGCGACGTCGTAGTCGGCGGTATGCCGGAACGCCTTCGCGGCCAACGCTCGCCGCGCGGCAAGATCGAAGCCACCGGCGGCAACAGCCTCGGCGATGCGCAGGTAATCAGCCGGGTCCACGACGACCGCCACCGACGGGTGATTTTTGGCGGCGGCACGCACCATGGACGGTCCGCCGATGTCAATCTGCTCCACGCACTCGTCGGGGGAGGCGCCGGAGGCGACGGTCGCGGTGAAGGGATACAAGTTGACGCAGACCAGCTCGAACGGCGCGATGCCGAGCTCGTCGAGCTGCGCCAAGTGATCGTCCTTGCGGGTGTCGGCCAGCACCCCGGCATGTACGCGCGGGTGCAGTGTTTTGACCCGACCTTCGAGGCACTCCGGGAACCCGGTCAGCGCACTGACCTCGATCACCGGTACGCCCGCACCGGCGATGGTCTTGGCCGTCGAACCCGTCGAAACGATCTCGACGCCGGCCGCATGCAGCGCGGTCGCGAGCTCGGTGAGTCCGGTCTTGTCGTAGACGCTGATGAGGGCTCGCCGGATTGGCTTGCGAAGTGCGTTCACTGCAGGTGTGCCTTTCGTCCATCGGTGACCACGCCGCGGGTCACCAGTGCCTCCACCACATCGGGGAGGAGATCACGTTCCACTATCTTGATGCGTTCATGCAGGGTCTCGACGGTGTCGGCGGCGGTCACCTCGACGATCCGCTGCGCCAGTATCGGTCCGGAATCGACGCCGCTATCGACCAAGTGCACCGTGCAACCGGTGACCTTGACGCCGTATCCCAGCGCGTCGGCCACCCCATGCGCGCCCGGAAATGCGGGCAGCAGCGCCGGATGCGAGTTGACGATGCGCTGACCGAACT
>NZ_JBAQWU010000363.1:0-4021 GCF_049299075.1 Gordonia sp. (in: high G+C Gram-positive bacteria) | reverse complement strand
GAGCAGATAGCCGGTGACCACGGTCAGCCCCAGGGTGACCATGATCCCGACGCCGACCACGATGCCGGCCGCCTGAGACGAGCCGACGGCGGCCGCTGCGGCACCGCGCTGATCGGCCGGCAGTTGGTCGGCGATCAGCGCGGTGTAGGCCGCCGATGCCACCGCGATGCCGACCGAAACTCCGATCCAGGCGGCGCCCACGAGCAGCGGATGGTGAGCGAAGCCGGTCAGCACCAGACAGACGGCGGCAAGGAGGGATCCGCCGACCGCCCACGGGCGACGGCCACGGGACATCCGGTCGCTCAGCCCGCCAGCCAGCGGTCCGGCGATCACCCCGGCCAGTCCGCCGATCCCGAGGATCACCCCGGAGATCACTACGCCGCGCACCCACTGCTGGCCGCCGTTGGAGATCTGGTCGTCGAGTTGCAGGGGCAGGAGCAGTTGCAGCGGGGTCAGTTGAACCATCCAGATGACCAGCCACGCCAGGGTGAACGCCGCCATCCAACCGCGGCCCACCCGGGCTTTCACGCGCGTGCCTCGCGGGCGGCGGCGATCACCGCGGCGTACCAGTCGTAGGAGGCCTTCGGGGTGCGCTCGCCGGTGGCGAAGTCGACGTGCGTCAGACCGAAACGCTGGGTGTATCCGTGGGCCCATTCGAAGTTGTCCAGCAGCGACCACACGGTGTACTCGGCGACGTCGGCACCGGCCGCCATGGCCTCGGCGACGGCGCGCAGGTGGCCGTCGAGGTAGGCGATGCGGTCGACGTCGTCGATCCGGCTCGCGGTGTCGGGTTCGGGGTACGAACACCCGTTCTCGCTGACGATCAGCGGCGGCAGTGCGTCGCCGTAGCGCCGGGTGAAGTCGATCAGCAGGTCGCGCAGGGTGTCGGGCCGGACCGGCCACTCGGCACCGAAGCCAGTGGTCGCGGCGCCGGGGGTGGGCAGCATGTCGAACGGGATCGGACTGTCCGGGGCCGGGGCGCCGATGGTGGTCGGGTTGTAGAAGTTCACCGCGTAGAAGTCTGGACGCGCCGAGATCAGCGTCAGATCGCCGTCCTGGACAGGTAGTTCCGGGTTGCCGAACGCGCTCAGGTCGGGGTAGGCGCCGAGTAGAATCGGTTCGGCGAAGATTCGGTTGTGCAGTACGTCGTAGGCGTCGGCGGCGGCGCGGTCGGCGCGAGCGTCGGAGCTGGCGAGGACATGGGTGTGGTTGTTTGCGACACCGACCGATTCGGCGCCCGCCGCACGCAACACCGGCATCGCCAGCCCGTGTGCGAGGAGTTGGTGGTGCACGGTCGGCAGGGCGTCGAACAACAGGAACTTGCCCGGCGCGAGCGCGCCGACGGCGTAGCCTTCCAGCGTCGTCATGGCGGGCTCGTTGAGCGTGTACCAGTGCTTGACCCGGTCGCCTAGCCGGTCGGCGACCAGGGCTGTGTAGTCGGCGAAGCGCAGTGCGGTGTCGCGCTGGAGCCATCCACCGTCGGCTTCGATCCCGGACGGCAGATCCCAGTGGTACAGCGTCGGAAAGGGGGTGACCCCGGCGTCGAGCAGATCGTCGACGAGGCGCGAGTAGTAGTCCAGCCCCGCCGGATTGGCCGCCGAGCGACCATCGGGCTGGACGCGCACCCAGGAGATGGAGAAGCGGTAGCGGTCCAGTCTGAGGCCCGCGGCGAGGGCGACGTCGTCGGCCCAGCGGTGGTAGCTGTCGCACGCTGGATCGGCGGTCGCGCCATCGACGACCTTTCCGGGTTCATCGACGAAGTCGTCCCAGATACTGCGCCCACGGCCGCCTTCGGTGCGGGCGCCCTCGATCTGGAAAGCTGCTGTCGCGGCCGAAAAACGGAGTTGGGCTAGATGCTGCAGCGGCAGCGGCGAGGTCTGTGACACGGCGCATACGGTAGCCGTACCGAACCCGGTGAGTCCAGAGAACGGAAACGTGTTCCAATTTTCGATACAAGATCGTATCGTGGGTGTCATGACCGGGTCGGGGATCAGAATGACGTTGGGTGCGCTTGTCGGTTTCGGTTCCGCGATGGCCCTGCTCGCGCCAGCCGTGCAAGCGATGCCCGATCCAGCGCCGCGCGGTGCGCAGTACGTCTCACTCGGCGACTCCTACGTCGCGGCCGGTTCGCTGACGACGTCCACGGCGGCCGGGTGCAGCCAGGCCGCCGACAACGTCGGCCATCTGATTTCCGCCCGGCTGCGTCCGGTCAGCTTCGGCGACTGGGCGTGTTCGGGCGCGGACACCGACGACTTCACCACGGTGACCGCGATGGGGCCGCAACTGCGCGGTCTCACCGGGGACACGGAATTCGTGACGATCTCCATCGGCGGTAACGACGAGGACCTGTTTGGCACTCTGCTCGCGAACTGCCTCGCGAGCACCAACTGCACCCCCGCGGTGCACCGGGCGGCCAATGCCAAGGTCGATCGCCTCGGTCCGGCGCTCGACCGCGTCTACGCACAGGTCAAGCACCGGGCGCCCAAGGCGCAGGTCGTTGTGATCGGATACCCGCGGCTGCTGCCCGACGACGTACGGGGCTGCTTCGCCGAAATCTATCCGGGACCGGGTGCGGTGGCCGTCGCCAACGACGTGCAGCGGCGGCTGAACGAGCAGATCGCCGAATCGGCCGATCGAGCCGGTTTCACCGCAGTATTCCCCGACGCAGCGGCCCGACACACAATGTGCGCGCCGGATGGTCAGCGCTACGTCGCGCTGACCGGCATCGGCCCGGGCGACGCGGGCACGCCCGTCCATCCGACTCTGCTCGGGCGCCGGGAGATCGCGAAACTGGCCGCCGCCCAGTTCAGCCGTTGAGGTAGCGGCTGAGCAACGGCCACGCTTGTTTGAGCGCGTCGTGCCAGTAGGCGAAGGCATGGGTCCCGGTGGCCGGGAAGTAGGTGGTGACGGGGATGCCGAGCTGGTGTAGCCGGTCTACGAACTGCTGACTGCACTGCCGGACGGCAGCCTCGATGGGACCGCCGATCAGTATCTGGTGCAGCTTCGCCGGGTCGGCGGGGTTGTCATACCGACCGGGTAGGCCGGGGCCCGCGGAGACGAATACCCCGATGCCGCGGAGCCTGTTGGCGTTGATCTCCGCATCGTGAGCAGTCCAGTCCGGGCCGCCGAGTGGGCCCCACATATTGGTCACGTCACCGGCGCCGCGGCCCTCGACCGTCATCCGAACGTACGCGCTGCCGAGCGGGCCGCTGGTGTTTGGGCAGCCGCTGAAGGAGGCGGCGGCCACATACCGCCCGGGCGCCCGCTCGGCCAACAGCAGCGCGGCGCTGCCGGACATCGACAACCCGGCGACGGCATTGCGTCCGGTGGTGCTCAGCGTCTGGTCGATCAGCGGCGGCAGCTCCCGAGTCAGGAACGTTTCCCAGCGATGGCGACCGAGCATCGGATCGTCGCGGCGCCAATCGGTGTAATAGCTGAACGAGCCAGACATCGGGATCACGACGTTGACGTTCTTGTCGGCGAAGAACTCCGGCGCCCGTCCTTGGTCAAGCCAATTCGCTGTGTCTTCGCCGCCGCCCGCGCCGTTGAGTAGGTAGAGCGTCGGTGCTCGACCCCGGTTCGCAGGTAGCAGGACGTCGACCGGAATCACCCGGCGCGACGCCGCACTGAACACCTGCAGGCGCACGTGTCCCGGCGACAGGGTCTCGACGGAGACCACTGCTGGCGGACGTGCCTGCGCCGCAGGCATCGGGGCCAGTAGCGCCAGGACAATGCCGACCAGGACGATGCCGACTAGGACGCGAACCGGTCGGGAAGTCGCCATGAGGGGGTCCTTTCGGATGAGCGGGAATGCGTTACTTCGATTGGACCGCGGCAGGCTCGGTGGGCGGCGAGTATCCGACTACTCGAATTTCACGCGGCTCGAGGCAGGTGGCTCGGTAGCGATGTCCCTCGACGGTGCGCACCGATAAGCCGAGTGCTGCGGCGATCTGCTGATTCGTCATTCCGGCGCCCGCGAGCGCCAGGATCTCGCGTTGCCGTGCGGTGAGCCCGCCGAGAG
>NZ_JBAQWU010000362.1:0-4723 GCF_049299075.1 Gordonia sp. (in: high G+C Gram-positive bacteria) | reverse complement strand
GCTCGTAACGACCCCCGGCGAGGTAGCGAAGCACCAGCGCCAGGCCCATCACCAGGCCGCCGGCGAAGCCGCCGCCGGGAGCGTTGTGGCCAGCGAAGAAGAAGTACAGCGACAGTACGACGAGGGTGGGGAAGACCAGCCGGGTGGCCGCCTCCAATACCATCGAGCGGTCCTTGCCGAGGGTCAGTTCACTGCCGCGCAGCCAGACGGTGCGGTCCGGGATTGCGGCGGCTTCGTCGAGTCCGGCCTCGTTGCGGACCAAGTCGGTGACGCGCGGTACGGCGCCGAAGCGGCGACTGCGGAAGACCATCGAGGCGACGCCGGTGGCCGCTACGATCAGCACCGAGATCTCACCGAGGGTGTCCCAGGCGCGGATGTCGACCAGGAGCACGTTGACGGTGTTGCCGCCGTGGCCGAAGTCGTAGGCAGCGGCGGGCAGGTCGACAAACAACGGCTGCGCCCGGCGGGCGGCCGCGGCGAACAGGCCAATCACCACCAGCGCGGCCCCGAAGGCGACGGCGATCAGCGCACGTAACGGGCGGAATCCGGTCTTGTGCCGTGGCTGTGGCTCGGCCGCCAGCTTGCGGAGCACCAGCACGAAGATCACCAGAGTCAAGCTCTCCACCAGGAACTGGGTGAGAGCTAGATCGGGGGCTCCGTGAATCGCGAAGAGTGCGCCGCAGCCGTAGCCGGTGATGCCCACGGTCAGCGCACCGGCCAGCCGATTGCGCAGCATGGTGGCGGTGATGGCGGCGGCGACGATCACGATACCGATCACCAACTGCTCGGGGTTGGCGAAGCCGGTCACCTCCAGCCGGTCGCGCGAGCCGACCAGCAGGACGGTCACCGGCAATAGGACAGCCGTGGACAGAATGACGCCCTGGGTGATCGGCAGCGAACCGCGCTGGGTATTCCGGGTCACCCACAGCGAGAGGGTGTCGGCACCGCGGAGGACACGATCGTAGGCGTGATCGGCGTTCAACCGCGGCGGATGGTCGAACAGTTGATCGCGGATTCGACGCAGGACCAGGAACAGTGCGGGGCCGGCGAGGTAGACGATGAGGGTCAGGACCACCGGGAGGCCGAAGCCGTGCCACAGGGCGAGGTGCTCGAGTGGCTGGCCGTACAGCGGCAACGTCTCGGCGTACGGTTCCAGCACGCCCCCCAGCCACGGCGCGACGAGTGAGGCGAGCACGCCGGCCGCGGCGAGTACCGCGGGCGGCAGGAGGAACAGAGGCGACGGTGAATGCGCCTGAGCGACCGGACGCGTCGGCAAGGTGCGGAGCTTCCGCCCGAACGCACCCCAGAGGAACCGGGCCGTATAGGCGAAGGTGATGATCGCGCCGAGCACCAGGAGCAGGTCGACGACATGGGACAGCCACAGCGGGTAGGCGCCCGTGCTCCACACGGCGGCGAAGGCCGATTCTTTGCCGATAAACCCCATGGTGAACGGCAACCCGGCCATGCTTGCACCGGCGACGGCCGCGATGCCGGCCAGGACGGGAGCGCGGTTGCCGAGTCGGGCCAACTTGCGGATGTCGCGGGTGCCGGTGGCGTGGTCGATGATGCCGACCACCATGAACAGGCAGGCCTTGAACATGGCGTGGGCCACGATCATCGCGAGTCCGGCGAGAGCGACGTTCGCGTCGCCGACACCGACCAGGACCATGATCAGGCCCAACTGCGAGACGGTGCCGAACGCCAGGATGAGTTTGAGGTCCAGCTCCCGCAGTGATCGCCAGCCGCCCAGGATCATGGTGAGCAAACCCAGTCCGACGACGATGATCTGCCAGCTGACCTGCTCGTGGAAGCCGGGGGCCAGGCGGGCCACCAAGTAGACACCGGCCTTCACCATCGCCGCGGCGTGCAGGTACGCGCTGACCGGGGTGGGGGCGGCCATTGCGCCAGGCAGCCAGAAATGGAACGGCACGATAGCCGACTTACTCAGCGCGCCGACGAGGATCAGGGCGACGGCGATCGCGGCGTACGTGCCGCTCGGCGGCGTCGCCACGAGGTCGGACAGCAGATAGCTCCCGGTCTGCTCGCCGAGCATGATGATGCCGACCAGCATGGCCAGACCGCCGAAGGTCGTCACCAGCAGCGCTTGGGTGGCGGCGCGGCGGGATGTCGCCCGTACCGCGTAGAAACCGACCAGCAGGAACGAGAGGACCGTGGTGGCCTCCCAGAACACGTACAGGACCAGCATGTTGTCGCTGGCCACCAGGCCGAACATGGCGGCCGCGAAGGCCACCATTTCGCCGCCGAAGACTTCGATGCGTTTGCGCATTGCGTCGAAGTAGTTCGCGCAGTAGACCAGCACCAGGGATCCGACGCCGAGGATGAGGACCGCCATCACTGCGGACAGCGTGTCTATCCGCAGCGTCAGGTCCATCTGCAGGCTCGGCACCCAGGAGACGTGCTGAGTGAGCGGGACGTCGGCCTTCGGCCAATGGAGGATCAGCCACACCAGGGCGCCAGCGGGCATGAGCGCCAACACGTAGAAGCCGCGCGTGCCGAGGGCGTGCAAGATCGGGGGTGCCAGCAGCGCGCCGATACCCAGCGCGAGCAGGACCTGGATCAAGGGGCACTCCGTCGGTCGAATTGCGGGCGGGGTGGCGGGGTGGCGAAACGCGTTCGTCCGAGGGTTACTTTACCGTTTGAGGTATGCGGTCTTACCTCAGAGTCCTGTTCGCCGTATTTGCGGCCGCTTTCGCGCTGGCCCTCGTGGCCGGGTGCGCCACCGAGAATGCCCCCGCGCGCAGCGGCGTTCCACTGCCGAAGGACTTCCCGTACGCTCACGTGCCATTGGTCGACGGCACGATCCTGGCTGCCGACGGCGGTAGTCCGGAGTGGCAGGTGACGGTGCAGGCACCGGCCACCGACGGCAACGCTTTCGAAGCGGCAGTTCAGAAGCTGAAAGCCGGCGGGTACACCGAATCGAGCCGGAGTGAGACCAACAGCGAGCGCACGGTGCTGATGCAGAAAGAAGCTGACGGTCACACCTACTGGGTGACTGTGGGGATCGCCGCCGCAGCGGCCGGCGCCGCGAGCACCATCATGTACTCGGTGACGCTCACCTGACCGCCGGCGCGGGTGGAGCACGCTGGTTGGCAGCGAATTGGCAACCCGCGCACAGCAACCTGGCAGGTTCTGTCGGCACAGTGGGCTGCGACGTACGGTGCGAAGGCCCGTGCGCGAGACACGGCAGGAGCCGCACATGACGACACCCCCCAATCCGGAAAACCCGAACGTGGATACCGGGAACGCGGATACCCCGAACTTGGCGGCCCCGAACTTGGCGGCCCCGAACTTGGCGGCCCCGCCGCAGGCCGCCGCCGCACTGCCCGTCGTCGCGCCAGCAGAAGAGGCGCCGCCGGTGACCGGGTCGAAGAAGAACTGGATGATCGGCGGTGCGATCGCCGGTGCAGTCGCCCTCTTTCTGATCGGCTTCGGTGCCGGTTACATCACCGGCGACCAGACGGGCAACCACGGTGGGGATCGGCCGGCGTCGTCTCGACATCTGCCGGAACGGGGCCAGGGTGGTGGCATGGACGGCCAGGGCGGCGGCCCGCGCGGTGGTCCGGGCCAGCGGCCAAGCCGCACTGTCGACCAGACCCCGGACGGCCAGAACCAGCAGCAGATCCCCACCGCGGAGCCGACACCCTCGGCCTGATCGGATCGGCCGCAGATACTCGGATCGGCTGCGGATAACTAGGTGCGAGGAGGGCGGCGCAGCCCGAGGCGGGCCGAAGGCTTGCGCACCGGAATCACCCGGCGGCGACTACCGGCGGCCACCTCGGCGCGCCGGTTGTCGCGGCGGGCGTGCCGTCGATCCCGGGCCGGCGTGTCCCAATACTCGGGGCGCGTGGATACCCAGCGCTTCATCCGCCACGCGAACGGGATGTGCAGCAGGTACGCGGCCACCACGGCGACCATCAGTACGTACGGGAACGTGAACAGCAGGGCGGCGGCCGCGGCCACGAGGATCAGCAGCGGCGCGAGCAGTCGGGCGCGCAGCTTGCCGGACTTGAAACTCAGGGTGGGAACCCGGCTCACGGCGAGTAAGGCGATGAAGACCAGCCAGCAGCCGACGAAAACCGGCCCGGTCCACCATCCGTCACCGAACTGCTGCAGCAAGCCGATCGGCAGCAGCACCATGACGGCGGCAGCCGGTGCGGGCACCCCGACGAAGAAGTCTTTGGTGTATCCGGGGGCGGAATCGTCGTCGAGCAGTGTGTTGAACCGGGCCAGTCGCAGCACGATGGCCGCGCAGTAGACCAAGGTGAGGGCCCATCCGATGCCCTGGCCGACGTGTGATTCGTCGCGCAGGAGCACGGTGTAGACCATCAGTGCGGGGACGACGCCGAAGTTGATCGCGTCGGCGAGCGAGTCGAGTTCGGCGCCTAGCGGGCTGGTCGCGCCCATCATGCGGGCGATGCGACCGTCGAGACCGTCGAGGATCGCGGCCACGACCAGCAGCGTCAACGCCAGGTCGATGCGTCCGGAGTCGGCCAGGCGCAGCCCGGTAAGGGCCGCGCACAGCGCCAAGATGGTGATTGCGGACGGCACGAGGAGGCGCCCGGAGCGGGTGGGTCGTTCTCTGCGCGTCGTGCGGGACGCTGTCTGGCGCCCGGCGACTGCGCGACGCTGGGGGAGCCGCCGCGGCAGGGGCCGGGGCGAGCTCATCGCGGCAGCTCCGCCAGCAACGTCTCGGCGCCGATCG
>NZ_JBAQWU010000361.1:0-2943 GCF_049299075.1 Gordonia sp. (in: high G+C Gram-positive bacteria) | reverse complement strand
TCCTGGAGCACCGGACTGAGGATCGAGTCGTCGGCGTCGTCGACCAGGTGCGGCGCCGCAGCAGTCAGCATTCCGGTTGGTACGAGCGCAAACAGCAGGTCGACCGATCCCCACGGTTGTTCGGAGGCGAACGCGGCGCATTGGGCGAGGGCATTGCCGAGATCGGCCTGAGAATAGCTCACAACGCCATTGTGCCCGGTGCCCGATCTGCCGGATTGCGTAAGGTGGAGGCAATCGCTGTCCCCGACCCCCAATTGGAGTAGTAAACGTGGTGGGTATGCGCAGTCCTGTCGGACGGCCGTCATTGTCTCGTCGTAGCAAGATCCTCATCGGTATCGGTGTCTTTCTGCTGCTGTTGTTGCTCATCGGCCCGCGCCTCGTCGAACTGATCACCGACTGGCTCTGGTATTCGGACGTCGGATACTCGACAGTGATGTCGACGATGCTGACCACGCGGCTGACGGTCCTGCTTGTGGTCGCGGTGGTGGTCGCGGCGATCGTCTTCGCGTGCGTGTACGCCGCCTACCGGTCCCGCCCGACGATGGTGATGCCGACCAGCCCGGCCGATCCGCTCGCGCGGTACCGCAGTGCAGTGACTCGCCGTCCGGTGCTCGCCGGACTGCTCCCGGCGGCCTTCTTGGGCCTCCTGGCCGGACTGGTGGCGCAGGCGTCGTGGGCCACGGTGCAGACCTTCCTGAACAGGGAGCCGTTCGGGGTCAAGGACCCGCAGTTCAATCTGGACATCGGCTTTTACGCCTTCACTCTGCCGTTTGTTCGCCTGATCCTGGATCTGCTGTTCTTGGCAGTGGGCGTCGGTCTGGTGGCGAACCTGCTGACCCACTACGTTTTCGGCGGAATCCGGTTGGGCGGCGGCGGACGTCGCGGCGCAGTGAGCAATCCCGCGCGCATTCAACTCGCGGTGATCGCGGGGATCTTCGTCCTCCTCAAGGCCGTCGCCTACTGGTTCGACCGCTACGACCTGCTGTCGAGCACCCGGCGCGGCGACATCTTTACCGGTGCCACCTTCACCGACATCAACTACGTGTTGCCGTCGAAGCTGATCTTGATGGCCATCGCAATCGTCTGCGCGCTGGCCTTCTTCTCGGCGATCTTCCTGCGCGATCTGCGCATTCCGGCGCTGGCGGCGGTGCTGCTGCTGTTGTCGTCGCTCGTCATCGGCGTTGCCTGGCCGGCGGCGATGGAACAGTTCGCCGTCAAGCCGAGTGCCGCAGATAAGGAACGCGAGTATATCCAGCGCAATATCGTTGCGACCCGAGACGCGTACCGAATCCGGCCCGATATTGACATCAGCTACGACCGGGGATGGACCCAGACCCCGGCGCTGCCGGCCGCGGTGAACTCCGACGAGGCGACGCTGAGTAACATCCGCATTCTGGATCCGGCCGTCCTCACTCGGGCCTTCCACCAGCGGCAGGCCCTACGCAATGTGTACGGTTTCCCGGCACAGTTGGCGGTCGACCGCTACGACGTCGCTGGTCAGCAGCGCGACTTTATCGTCGCCGCCCGCGAACTGGATCCGAGCCGCCTGGACGACAACCAGCGCAACTGGATCAACCAGCACACGGTGTTCACCCACGGCAACGGTTTCATCGCCGCGCAGGCCAACACCGTCGACGAGGTGTCCAGCGATGCGGCTTCCGATCGCGGCGGCATGCCGGTGTTCATCGTGGCAGATACTCAGACGATTCAAGACACGGCGGCCCAGGCCAAGCTGCCGTTCCAGGTGAAGCAGCCGCGCATCTACTTTGGCGAGTTGATCGCCAAGGTGGACCCGGACTACGCCATCGTCGGTTCAGCCGACGGCGACCGCGAGTACGACGGCGAGGGAGTGCAATATACGTACTCGGCTGATTCGGGTGTCTCGCTGGGCAATTTCGGTACGCGCATGCTGTACGCGATCAAGTACGGCGAGCGAAACTTCCTGCTGTCGAATGCGCTGAACGAGAACTCGCGCATCCTGTACAACCGGGATCCGCGCGACCGGGTCAAGAAGGTTGCGCCGTGGCTGACAGTCGATTCGAAGACCTATCCCGCAGTGATGGCGGACGGCTCGATCAAGTGGATCGTCGACGGCTACACGACGCTCGACAAGTATCCGTACGCGCAGCGGATGTCGCTGCAGGATGCGACCGCCGATTCCCGTCAGGTCAACAGCGGTACGACGGGTCGCACGCAGGTCAACGAGGAAGTCTCGTATGCGCGTAACTCGGTGAAGGCGACCGTCGACGCGTATAGCGGCGAGGTGGTCCTGTACCAGGCAGACGAGAGCGATCCGGTCCTGAAGACCTGGATGAAGGTGTTCCCGGGGACGGTGCAGCCGAAGTCGGCGCTGGATGCTCAGCCCGACCTGCGGGCGCATATGCGCTATCCGGAGGATCTGTTCAAGATTCAGCGCGCGCTGCTGCAGCGCTACCATGTCGACGATGCGGCGACCTTCTTCCGCGCTAACAACTTCTGGTCGGTACCGCGGGATCCCACGTCCGATAGCGACGCGAACTTGCCGCAGCCGCCGTACTATTTCACGGCGTCGTCGCCGAACCAGGAGAATCTGGCGCAGTTCCAGCTGACCGGGGTGCTTAATGCGCTCAACCGCCCGAACCTGGCCGCCTATGTGACGGCGAATGCCGATCCGGAGGGCTACGGCAGGTTGACGGTCAAGGTGACCCCGACGACGAGCCAGACGGTCGGTCCGCGCCAGGCGTCGGAGAATATGAAGACCAATGCGCGCGTCCAGCAGGAACTCAAACTGCTGGAGAACACGAACGTGATCTACGGCAACTTGCTGGCGCTCCCGGTGGGCGGGAACGGGCTGCTGTATGCGCAACCGATCTACACCGAGGCGAAGTCCGGTGACTCGGCGATGCCGAAGCTGTTCCGGGTGCTGACGTACTACAACGCGGCGGCTGGTGAGAACAACGTGCG
>NZ_JBAQWU010000360.1:0-4696 GCF_049299075.1 Gordonia sp. (in: high G+C Gram-positive bacteria) | reverse complement strand
GGGGTAGGTCGGTCGAGGTGGCCTCGGACATGGCGACTCCTTAAGGGGACGAAACATTCAATTAATAGCCTACCCTTACTCGGAGACCAGGAGCAGGGCCGGATGTCCCGAATGTGACAGATTGCTCAGGGCTTACGTTGCTCAGAGCTTGCGGCCGTGGACGTACTGGCCGACACCGGTGATCGTCTGCTCCAGGCCGACCAGCTCGTGCGCCCGCAGGTGATCGAGGATCTCGGTCCGCGAAAACAGGCGCAGTCCGAGCACGCCGCTGACGAGGTCGGCGCCGGGCAGCGCGGCGACCCCGGACTGGATGGATGTGAAGACGATCAGCTCGCCGCCGGGGGCCAGCATGCGGACCATCTCGTCGAGCGCCGAGAGCGGGTCGGGGATCAGGTAGAGCGCCGCCAGGCAGGTGACGGTGTCGTAGGAACCTGACCGGAAGGGCAGCGCATGTGCATCGCCACGAACGAAGGTCGCCCGATCGGTGTGGTTGTCGTGGGCCGCCTGGGCGAGCATGGCGGCGGAGTAGTCGAGCCCGACGTAGGAGCCCACGCCGGTCAGCCCCTTCGCGGCGTCCTTCGCGTAATTGCCGGGACCGCAGGCGACGTCGAGCACGCGTCGCTCACCGGGACGGGCAAGGTAGGCGCGCAACGCGCGGTCGTAGTCGGCGGTCGACGAGCCGCCCAGGCTGAAGCCGCGGGTGAAGATTGGCCGCCAGGCGCGCTCGTAGATCTGCGAGAAGACCCGGTTGTGCATCGTTTGCTCGGCGAGGGAGGCCACGCCGGTCAGGCCTCGAAGTAGTCGCGCTCGACGCGCAGGGTGCCGATGGTGGTGGCGAGCATGTCGTACTGGCCGACCAACAGGACGAAGGCGATGGCTTTGCGCTCAGAGAGATGTCGCCGCAGTGCGGCCCAGGTGTCGTCGTTGATGTCGCGGCCCGCAACCAACTCGTCGGTGGCGCGCAGCAGAACCGCTTCGCGGTCGCCCCAGCCTGCGTCGGGTCCTTCGAGGATCCGGTCGATATCTGCGGCCCCGAGCCCGGCGCGGCCGCCGAGGCGCATGTGGTGGTCGAGTTCGTACTCACAGCGGCGCAGGTGGGCGATCCGGATGATGATCATTTCGCTCTCGCGGCGGCTCAGTTCGCCGAACGGCATCATGCGGCTCGAGAAGTGCAGCCAACCCCGGAACAGGCCTTTGCTGCGGCCGAGCGTGGCGAAGATGTGGGCGTTATCGGTACCGGTGGCCACTGACATGGCCTTCACCACGACCCAGTTGATCGGGCCCAACTCGCGAAAGTGGCCGGGTGAGACGCGGGGAGTGCTCATCGCCCGAGGGTATCGAAGGAGGGTGCCGTTGTGGCCGACTCAGCCCGAACTCCCGGTACGGTGACCGCGTGAACGTATCGCGACGCGCTGGATCGGCCCTGCTCGCCACGGCGCTCGGACTAGGGCTCGCAACGGGCTGTGGTGATGCGGCCGACCAGACGCTGCCGCTGACGGGGCTGGTGTTGCCTTCCGCTAGTGTCCCGGCCGGCTACCAGGTGGTGCCCGTACCGGTCGACGACCTGCTCTCGGCCAACCGGCAGACGCTGGAGCAGGCGACGACGGTGGCGTTCTCCCCGCCGGTCTGTAAGCCGACCGCGGACGCCGAGTTCAGCCCGCAACTGAACACCGACAACACGGTGCTGCTGGTCGCCGAGTCGGACACTGCCACGCTGTCGGAGGTCATCACCACGGTGCGCCGCGATCTGGACGCCGACCGGCGTGCCACCACTGGGCCGTGTCGCGTCGTGACCGTGGTCCCCACCAAGGGCACCTTGGCCGGCGCGCAGATCGTCACTTCGCGTCGAGAGATTTCGGTGCCGCACAGTGATGAGGTCGAGCAGGCGGTGGTGGTGCGCAGTGACACGGTCACCACCTTGGTCGACGGTCAGTATCGGGTGCGCAGCGCATTGCTGGGCAGTGCGCTGGTGCGCCGCCCGAACGGCGCGACGGTGACGGTCTCGGTCAACGTGGCGACCCGCGATCTGAGTGCCCGGCCGGAGGCGCCGACGCAGATCGCGCCGCCGATGGATGAGGACGAATACCTGACCCTGTTCGACGAGGCGATCGCGCGCGCCGCCCGCTGATGCGCCTGGAACAGGGCCCGGGTCCTGTGAGATCACCCACGTTCGGTTCGATCATCGCAAGGGCCGGGTGCGCGCTTGGTTGACGGGCCAGGAAACGACTGGGCTACTGGCGCGTAACGGGTTTTCCCAGTACGCGCGTACTTTTTTGTCGCCGTGGTCGAGCAACGGTCGCCGTCGGCGCTCGCGCACGATCGGATGTTGCCATCGGCCATTGGCTGGACCTGCGACTTTATCGTGTGGCACAGTAGTTGCAGGCTTTGCCTCGGAGTGTCGTCTGGAGTGAAACTGCGGACGCCCCCGGATATCCCGCAAGCGCTGCCGGACTCGGCAGCGGACAAGAAAGCGAAGGCTTATGACCAACGTTGGCCAGCCCCGTACCGCCGCCGAGATCCAGCAGGATTGGGACACCAATCCGCGTTGGGCGGGCATCACCCGTGACTACTCCGCCCAGCAGGTCGTCGATCTCCAGGGCACCGTCGTCGAGGAGCAGACCCTCGCTCGCCGTGGCTCCGAGATCCTCTGGGACGCCGTGTCCAAGAAGGACGACAGCTACATCAACGCGCTGGGCGCCCTGACCGGCAACATGGCCGTTCAGCAGGTCCGCGCTGGCCTGAAGGCCATCTACCTGTCCGGTTGGCAGGTTGCCGGTGATGCGAACCTCTCGGGTCACACCTACCCGGACCAGTCGCTGTACCCGGCGAACTCGGTGCCGAACGTGGTTCGTCGCATCAACAACGCGCTGCTGCGCGCCGACGAGATCGCCAGCGTCGAGGGCGACAAGTCGGTCGACAACTGGCTGGTTCCGATCGTGGCCGACGGTGAAGCCGGTTTCGGTGGCGCCCTGAACGTCTACGAGCTCCAGAAGGCCATGATCGCCGCAGGCGTCGCTGGCTCGCACTGGGAGGACCAGCTCGCTTCGGAGAAGAAGTGCGGCCACCTCGGTGGCAAGGTGCTGATCCCGACCCAGCAGCACATCCGCACCCTGACCTCGGCGCGTTTGGCTGCCGACGTCTCGGACGTGCCGACCGTCGTCATCGCCCGTACCGACGCTGAGGCTGCGACCCTGCTGACCTCGGACGTCGACGAGCGTGACCGCCCGTTCCTTGACGGCACCCGCACCAGCGAGGGCTTCTACGGGATCAAGAACGGCATCGACCCCTGCATCGCCCGTGCGAAGGCCTACGCACCGTACGCCGACCTGATCTGGATGGAGACCGGTGTTCCGGACCTCGAGGTCGCCAAGAAGTTCGCCGAGTCGGTCCGCGCGGACTTCCCGGACCAGCTGCTGGCCTACAACTGCAGCCCGTCCTTCAACTGGAAGGCGCACCTGGACGACGCCACCATTGCGAAGTTCCAGAAGGAACTCGGCGCGATGGGCTTCAAGTTCCAGTTCATCACCCTGGCGGGCTTCCACTCGCTCAACTACGGCATGTTCGACCTGGCCTACGGTTACGCCCGCGAGGGCATGACCGCCTTCGTCGACCTGCAGGAGCGCGAGTTCAAGGCCGCCGAGGAGCGTGGCTTCACCGCCATCAAGCACCAGCGCGAGGTTGGCGCCGGCTACTTCGATCGCGTCGCCACCACGGTTGACCCGAACACCTCGACCGCAGCCCTCAAGGGCTCGACCGAAGAGGGCCAGTTCCACTAGGAACCAGCACTCCTCGCTAGCGAGGCAGTAGCACTATGACAATCCCGGGGCAGGCAGGGAGAAATTCTTGCCCGCCCCGGGTTTGTTGTTTCCAGGCAACGTCCACGAGTCTTCAGGAGCACCGGTGACCAGCGACAAGATCTCCCGAGTCGGCATTGTCGGCGCCGGGCAGATGGGCGCCGGCATCGCGCAGGTCTGCGCCAGGGCCGGAGTCGACGTGGTGGTGTACGAGTCGACGCGCGAGCGCGCCGCGGCCGGCCGCACCCGCGTTCTCCGCGCTCTCGACGGCGCCGTGTCCGAGGGGCGACTGACCCATCGTGAACGACAGCAAGCCGCGTGGCGCCTCCGCTTCACCGACGAGCTCGCCGAGTTTGCCGACCGTGAACTCGTCGTCGAAGCCGTCGTCGAGGATGAGGCCGTCAAGACCGAGCTGTTCGCGCGGCTCGACGCCGTCGTCACCAACCCCGATGCCGTGCTGGCATCCAATACCTCGTCGATCCCCATCGCGACGCTGGCGGCCGCGACCACGCGCCCGGCTCGCGTGATCGGCCTGCACTTCTTTAATCCAGTCCCCGTGCTGCCGCTGGTGGAACTTATCGTCACCGAGGAAACCGGCGACGACGTGGCCGCCCGCGCCGAATCCTTTGCGCACGATGTGCTCGGCAAGCAGGTGATCCGTTCGGCCGATCGCTCCGGCTTTGTGGTCAACGCGCTGCTGGTGCCGTACCTGCTGTCCGGGGTGCGGATGGTGGAGAGCGGCTTCGCCACTGTCGAGGACGTCGACCGCGCCATGGTGCTCGGCTGCGCGCATCCGATGGGGCCGCTCAAGCTCACCGACCTCGTCGGGCTGGACACCGTGAAGGCCATCGCAGACAAGATGTTTGAGGAATTCAACGAGCCGCTCTACTCGCCGCCCGCGC
>NZ_JBAQWU010000359.1:0-4239 GCF_049299075.1 Gordonia sp. (in: high G+C Gram-positive bacteria) | reverse complement strand
CTCAGGGGGCGGGGTGACTCAGGGGGCGGGGTGACTCAGGGGGCGGGGTGGCTCAGGGGGCGGTGTGACTTAGGGGGCGGGGAGCAGTTCGGTGCGGCGGGCGGCTACCTCGTCGACCACCGCTTCGCGGATGGCCTGTACGGCGCGGCTGGAGAGCCGCTCGCGCCGGGCCGCCAGGGAGAAGCCGAGGTGGACGTCTACTTGTTCGCGCAGGATCCTGCGCAACTCGGGATTTCGGTCGGCGACGAAGGCCGGGAGCAGACCGATGCCGCCGCCCGCGCGGACCGCTTCTACCTGGGCGAAGATACTCGTCGACATCAGTTTGGCCGGACTGTGCGGCAGGTGCTTGTCCAGGTCGAGTTCGCCGACCTGCAGCAGCGAATCGACGTACCAGATCAGCGGATGGTGCGGCAGTTCAGTGAGGGAGGCCGGGGCACCGTGGTCGGCGAGGTAGCGGTCTGTCGCATACAAGCCGAGGGCGTACTCGGTGAGCTTCTCGACCACCAGGCGGCTGCTCGCCGGCGTGCCGACCGAGATGGCCACGTCGAACCCCGACTGGTGCAGGTTCAACTCCCGCGTCACGGTGAGCAATTCGACGGTCAGCATCCGATGGCGGGCGCGCACCCGGGTGAGGGCCGGCGCGACGAAGTATGCGCCGAAGGCGTCCGGGGCGCTGACCCGCACATTGCCGCGCAGTGACTCCTCCTCGGTTCCGGCGACGACGTCGAGCGCCCGGGCCACGGCCGTCTCGATCGGGCCGACGGTATCGGCCACCTGGCGTCCGAGGTCGGTGAGCGCCCAACCGCTCGCGCCCTGCTCCACCAGCCGCACCCCGAGCGACTGTTCGAGGGCGCGGATTCGTCGGGTCACGGTGCTTGCATCGACGCCGAGATCGCCGGCCGCGACCGTGCGGCTGCCGGTGCGGGCGACGGCGAGCAGGTAGCGGAGGTCGTCGGCGCGGACATCGCGCGCTTCGATCGGCGGCCGGATCACCCTGCGATTGTAAATGGCTTCAGTGTTCCGGCCGTGCACATCTGCACGGCCGGGGTGCGCGGATGGCCGTTGACGGGGTCCGGCGGCGTTGGCAGAGTGCACCATATGAGCCAGATCATTCCGCACTTCATCGACGGCAAGCGCACCGACAACATCGACGGTCACGGTATCGGCCGCACCGCCGATGTCTTCACCCCGAGCACCGGTGCGGTACGCGCCAAGGTGGCGCTGGCCACCGCCGCCGAGGTGGGGGCGGCTGTCCAGATCGCGGCCGCGGCCCAGCCGGCCTGGGCGGCGAAGAACCCGCAGGTCCGCGCCCGCGTCATGATGCGGTTTGTCGATCTGGTGAATCAGAACATCGACGAGCTGGCCGAGCTGCTGTCCCTGGAGCACGGCAAGACCTTCGCTGACGCCAAGGGCGACATCCAGCGCGGCATTGAGGTGATCGAGTTCTCCATCGGAATCCCGCACCTGCTGAAGGGTGCGTACACCGAGGGGGCGGGCACCGGAATCGATGTCTACTCGATGCGGCAGCCGCTCGGCGTCGTCGCCGGCATCACCCCATTCAACTTCCCGGCGATGATCCCGCTGTGGAAGGCCGGTCCCGCGCTGGCCTGTGGCAACGCCTTCATCCTGAAGCCCTCCGAGCGGGATCCGTCCGTGCCGCTGCGGCTGGCCGAACTGTTCACCGAGGCCGGTCTGCCCGACGGGATCTTCCAGGTGGTCCATGGCGATAAGGAAGCCGTCGACGCACTGCTGGACCACCCGGAGGTCAAGGCCCTCGGCTTTGTCGGCAGCTCAGACATCGCGCAGTACATCTATGCGACCGCGGCCGCCAACGGCAAGCGTTCGCAGTGCTTCGGTGGCGCCAAAAACCACATGATCATCCTCCCGGATGCCGACCTGGATCAGGTTGTCGATGCGCTGATCGGCGCTGGCTACGGCAGCGCCGGTGAACGCTGCATGGCCATCAGCGTCGCCGTCCCGGTCGGCGAGCAGACCGCCGACGCTTTGCGCGAGAAGCTGGCCGAGAAGGTCCGTGCGCTGCGCGTCGGGCATTCCCTCGACCCGAAAGCCGACTACGGCCCGCTGATCACCGCAGCGGCGCGCGAGCGGGTCCTGGGCTACATCGATGCCGGCGTGCAGGCTGGTGCCGACCTCGTTGTCGACGGCCGTGAGCGCGGCGCCGACGACGCGACCTTCGACGGCGAGGATCTGAGTGGCGGCTACTACGTCGGACCGACGCTCTTTGACCACGTCACCAAGGACATGTCGATCTACACCGACGAGATCTTCGGCCCGGTGGTGACCATCGTCCGCGCCAAGGATTACGACGAGGCCCTCGCATTGCCGTCGGAGCACGAGTACGGCAACGGCGTCGCCATCTTCACCCGCGACGGCGACGCCGCCCGCGACTTCACCTCCCGCGTGCAGGCCGGCATGGTCGGCGTCAACGTGCCCATCCCGGTCCCGGTCGCCTACCACACCTTCGGCGGCTGGAAGCGGTCCGGTTTTGGTGATCTGAACCAGCACGGTCCGGCCGCGATCGAGTTCTACACCAAGACCAAGACCGTCACCTCGCGCTGGCCGTCGGGCATCAAGGATGGCGCCGAGTTCGTCATCCCGACGATGGACTGAGGCGGACCGGCCATGGCAGACATCTCCGGCGACCTCGCCGGGCTAGACGAGGACTCGGCCGCCCTGGTCAGTGCGGTCGCCGACTTCGCGGCCAAGAAGCTGGCCCCGCACGCCCTGGCGTGGGACGAGGCCAAACACTTCCCGGTCGACGAACTGCGACAGGCGGCCGCACTCGGCATGGGGGCGATCTATTGCCGGGAGGATGTCGGCGGCTCGGGGCTGCGCCGTCTGGACGGGGTGCGCGTCTTTGAGCAGCTGGCATACGCCGATCCGGCCGTGGGTTCGTTCCTATCGATCCACAACATGTGTGCCTGGATGGTCGACGCCTACGGCACCGACGCGCAGCGGGCGCAGTGGGTGCCATCGCTGGCGTCAATGGAGACCGTCGCCTCGTACTGCCTGACCGAACCGGGTGCCGGATCGGATGCGGCGGCGCTGGCCACCCGCGCCGAGCGCGATGGCGACGAGTTTGTGCTGACCGGGGTGAAGCAGTTCATCTCGGGTGCGGGTACCTCCGACCTGTACATCGTCATGGCGCGCACCGGAGATGCCGGACCCAAAGGCATCTCTGCTTTCCTCGTGCCCAAGGACGCGCCGGGACTGAGTTTCGGCGGGCAGGAGAAGAAGATGGGCTGGCATGCCCAGCCCACCGCGCAGGTGATTCTGGACGGCGTGCGCGTCCCGGCGTCGAGTCTGCTCGGCGGGATCGAGGGCATCGGTTTCACCATCGCGATGCACGGCCTCAACGGCGGCCGCCTCAACATCGCGGCGAACTCGCTCGGCGGTGCGCAGGCGGCTTTCGACCGGACCGTTGAGTATCTGCGGTCCCGCAGCGCATTCGGCAGCACACTGATCGATGAGCCGACGATCCGGTTCACCCTCGCCGATATGGCGACCGGGCTACAGACCTCGCGTCTGCTGCTCTGGCATGCGGCCACCGCCCTGGACACCGATGCCGCCGACAAGGTGGAGCAGTGTGCGATGGCTAAACGCTTCGTCACCGACACCTGCTTCACCGTCGCCGATCAGGCACTGCAACTGCACGGCGGCTACGGCTACCTCACCGAATACGGAATCGAGAAGATCGTCCGCGATCTGCGGGTACACCGCATTCTCGAAGGAACCAACGAGATCATGCGGGTCGTGCTCGGCCGCTCGATCGCGAAAGGACACTGACATGACCACTATCGCTTTCCTTGGGCTGGGCAATATGGGCGGCCCGATGGCCGCGAACCTGGTGGGTGCCGGGCACTCCGTGCGGGGCTTCGATCCGTCCGAGGCGGCGCTGGAAGCCGCCCGCGCCGCCGGGGTGCTCACCTGTGCCGCCGCGGTGGACGCCGTGGCGGACGCCGACGCGATCATCACCATGCTGCCCAACGGGGCACTTGTGGCGGCCACCTACGCGGCGGTGCTGCCGGCCGCGAAGCCGGGCGCCTTGCTCATCGACAGTTCGACGATCTCTGTCGACCAGGCCCGGGCGGTTGCCGCCCATGCGATCGCGGCCGGGTTCGCGGCGGTCGACGCACCGGTGTCGGGTGGGGTGAAGGGGGCCACCGCAGGCACCCTAGCGTTCATGGTCGGCGGCGCCGACGAGGCCTTCGCCGCGGC
>NZ_JBAQWU010000358.1:0-2799 GCF_049299075.1 Gordonia sp. (in: high G+C Gram-positive bacteria) | reverse complement strand
CGGCTATCGCGGACAGGTCGTAGCCGAGTTCAGCGACGACGACGACCTCCCACCCCGCGTCGCGGCGGGCGACACCGAGCACGCGGCGCCCCGGCAGGTAGGTGGCGACGGTCCCGAAAGCGCCGCCGGACAGGGCCGTCACCCCGGGCACCGCCGCCACCGCCGCGGCGATCTCCGCGGCCTGCTCGCCCACCGCGTCGGGCCCGCCGATCGACGTCTGCCGCATCACTGGACGCGCGGCGGCTGCGCGTTCGCGTTGGTGCCGTTGTCGGCGTCAGTTCCGGGAACGTGGATATCACGCACAGTCACGTTCACTTCGGTGACTTCCAGCCCGGTCATACCTTCGATCGCGCCGACCACATTGCGGCGGATGGCATTGGCGAGCTGATGGATGGCGACACCGTACTCGGCGACGATCTCGACATCGACAGCCGCCTGCCGCTCACCGACCTCCACATGAATACCCTGCGTCACGCTGGCCGAAGCCCCAGGGATCACGTCGCGAACCTTGCCGACCATCCGCTCACCGGCACCGCCCAGCCCGTAAACGCCGTCGATCTCCCGGGCCGCGATGCCTGCGATCTTGGCGACCACGGTCTCCGCGATCACCGTACGGCCCTGGTCGTGGCCGCGGCGCGCCACTTCCTTGCGCGTCGATACCTCCGACGGCGCGGCCGGCACCGCTTGTTCGGTCGCCGACGATCCGGCGGGCGCCACGTCGGCGGCCGTCACGTCGGCCGCGGGGGCGTTGACCGCCACCTCGTCGACTGTCACCGGGTCGACCGTCACCGGGTCGTCGACCGCCGACTTCGAGGCCGCCGTGGCTGCGGTATCGGTCTTGCCTGTCATCAGTTCTCCTCACTCGCCCGACACATGCGCACCGGGACCCGCTGGGATCGATTATTGCCGACATCACACTCGCACTGCAGAATCGAACGTACGACCCGTCCCGAGTCGTCCTGATTTCCCGTGTCCGCGTCGCAGCGCGGCACCGTCCGCGGAGGTGACCTTGGCTGACGCCACGCTAGTGCACATCCGCCGCGCCTACGAACGATTCCTCGCGGGCGCCGAGCCGTCCGCGGAGGCGGTGCGCTCAGTGGTTCGCGACTCATGGCTGCGTTCGGCGGCGCGCGGTGTGGACCCGGCGCATGCCGCGAGCGGGGCAGCGGGCAGTGCCTTGCGCGGCGACCGCTTCGCCGAGTACCGCGCCGCACATCGGCTCGCCGGTGCGCGCGACCTGGTGCGGTCTCTGATGCTCGACGACCTCGCCGATGCCGGCGTCGTCGTCGCCCTGACTGATCGCGACGGTCGACTGCTCTGGGTGGAGGGCGACCGGGCCGCGCTCGACCGGGCCGCGGCGATCAACTTCGTCGAGGGTTCAGTCTGGAGCGAGGACACCGTCGGAACCAATGCGCCCGGGCTGGCGCTGGCGGTCAACCGCGGCGTCCAGATCCTTGGTCCGGAGCATTTCGCGAGTTCGGTGCACGAATGGAACTGCGCTGCGGCTCCGGTGCACGATCCGGCGACCGGCGAACTTCTCGGCGCAATCGATGTGACCGGCGGCCCGGCTGCCGCCGCACCCTTCGCGCTGGCCGCCGTGCGTTCGGTGGTTGCCGCCGTGGAGCTGCTGCTGGGATCGCAGGCCGTCGACCTGTCCGCTCCGGTCGCCCCACCGGCCCGAAGCCACCACTTGAGCGTTCTCGACGGCTTGGCCTGGGCGGCGCCCGGCAGAGCGCGCGGCAGTCTGTCACCGCGGCACGCCGAGATTCTGCTCCTCCTCGACGCCCACCCCGAAGGCCTGAACACCGATCAGGTGGCGGTTCTGCTTTCCGACGAGGAGCTCGGCTCGGTGACCGTACGGGCGGAGATTTCCCGCTTACGCCGCGAACTCGGCGACCTGATCGCCGCACGGCCCTACCGGCTGACCGTCGAGCTCGACTCCGATGTCGGCGAGGTTCGTAGACTGATCAACAACGACCTGCCTGGCGCGGTGCGGACGCTCGGCGGTGGCGGACTGCTCGCCTCCTCCACCGCACCCGGGATCGTCGGCCTGTTCGAGGAACTGCTCGAGGACCTGCGTTCACGGGTCCTTGCCAGCGCTGATCCCCGGGCCCTGACCGCGTGGACGTCGTCGCCGCACGGACGCGATGACGCCGCAGCCTGGCAGCGACTGGCGACGGTTTTGCCGACCGGCCATCCACAGCGCGCGGTCGCCGCCGGACGGGTCCGGCTGGCCGACCGCCGGTACGGCGTGGGCTGACGGTGGCCCTTGACCGGTGGCGGCAGGGTCGTCCACGGCACCGTTTGCAACGTTGCAACGTGACTGCAACCACTTTCCACCTAGTGTGTGCGTCAGATCACTTCCTATGAAGTACTGACACCACCGCACACAAGGAGTTCCCATGGCTGTTTTCGCCAAGCCCGGTTCCGAAGGCTCGCTGATGAGCTACCAGTCCCGGTACGACAACTGGATCGGCGGCCAGTGGGTGCCGCCGGTGAAGGGTCAGTACTTCGAGAATCCGTCGCCGATCGACGGCAAGACCTTCTGCGAGGTGGCCCGCTCCACGGCCGAAGACATCGAGCTCGCGCTGGATGCCGCACACGCCGCCGCACCGGCCTGGGGCAAGACGCCAGCCGCCGAACGGTCCCTGGTGCTCAACCGGATCGCCGACGTGATGGAGGCGAATCTGGAGGCCATCGCCGTCGCCGAATGCTGGGAGAACGGCAAGGCGGTTCGCGAGACCCTGGCCGCCGACATCCCGCTGGCCATCGACCACTTCCGGTACTTCGCCGGTGCCC
>NZ_JBAQWU010000357.1:0-2294 GCF_049299075.1 Gordonia sp. (in: high G+C Gram-positive bacteria) | reverse complement strand
GAGACCTTCGAGTGCTTCTGCACGCGCCGGGAGATTCTGGAAGCGCCGAGCGCACCGCACGCCCCGCCCGGCGCGTACCCCGGAACCTGCCGGGAACTGACCGACGCGCAGCGGGCAGCGCGACGACGCGACCGCCCCGCCGCCGTCCGTCTGCGGGCAGTTGTCCGCGAGTTCGCGGTGCACGACGTGCTGCACGGCGAATACAACGGCGACGTCGACGACTTCGTCCTCGTACGCGGCGACGGCATCCCCGCGTACAACCTCGCCGTGGTGGTCGACGATGCGGGCGCCGGGATCGACCAAGTGGTCCGCGGCGACGACCTGCTCTCGTCGACCCCGCGGCAGGCGTATCTCGCGACCCGGCTCGGCTACGTCGTCCCGGAGTATGCGCACGTCCCGATGGTGCTGAGCCCTTCGACAGGCTCAGGGGGCGAACAGGTGGGTTCCGCGGGCGAACAGGTGGGTTCCGGGGGCGAACCGATCCGGCTCGCCAAACGTGACGGCGCCGTCACGCTGGAGCAACTCGGCATGCGCGGTTACGATGCTCCCGCAGTGGTGGGCATGATGGCCGTGTCGCTGCGCCTCGCCGCCCCCGGCGAGCCCGTCACCAGGGAGCGGTTGCTCGAGCGCTTCGACCCGACGGCGCTCGAGCGCGCACCCTGGGTGTTCGTTCCGCCGGGTTGAGGTGTGGTTTCGACACGGCCCGACTCACTCCGTTCACGAACCGGCTCAACCATCGATAGTCTGTCCCGCCCGGTAGATGAGCGAACCCGCGAGTCGACGAACCGGCTCGACCGGCCGATGCGCGATTTGTCTTCCGTTTACGACACTGACGGTCGGCAACGGGACACAAATTCTCCGGTCCAGGTCAGCAGGTCTGGCGGGTCCCGGCGTAGTAGCGGGCCAGGAAGTCGTCGCGGTACTCGACGTAGTTGCCCTCCTCGATGGCGCGGCGGGCGCGGTCGACGAGCGTAACGGTGAACGAGAGATTGTGCAGGGTGGCCAAGGTCGCGGCGAGGCCCTCTTTCGCGCGGAACAGGTGGTGCAAATAGGCCCGAGTGTACTGGGTCGAGTAATTGTCCAGCTCGGCGTCGAGCGGCGAAAAATCGGCCTTGTACTTGGCGTTGGTGACGTTGTATCGGCCGTCGAACGAGTAGATCGCGCCGTTGCGTGCGACGCGCGTCGGGGACACACAGTCGAAGGTGTCGGCGCCGTTCTCGATGGCCGTGAAGATGTCGTCCGGCTCGGAGATACCGAGCAGGTGACGCGGCGCATCGTCGGGCAGCTCGTCGGTCACCCAACCCACGATGGTGCCCAGATTTGCCTTCTCCAGCGCCCCACCGATGCCGTAACCGCCAAAGCCCTTGCCGCCGTTGTCGCGGTCGATCCGGGACAGTTCGACGAGGTCGCGCGTGGCCTTGCGGCGCAGGTCCTCGTACTGCGCACCCTGCACAACTCCCCACAGCGCCTGTTGCGGACGATGGCGGCGCTCGGCCGACAGCCGCTTGTGCTCGGCCAGGCACCGGATGGCCCACTGGCGAGTGCGCTCCAGCGACTCCTCCTGATACCCGCGAGTGTTCATCAAAGTGGTGAGCTCATCGAAGGCGAAGATGATGTCCGCACCCAACTGGTGCTGGATCTGCATGGACACCTCGGGTGTGAACCGGTGTCGTGAGCCGTCGATGTGGGATTTGAACGTGACGCCGTCGTCGTCGACGTTGGCCAGGCGCTCCTTGCCGGGGGCGATCGCGTCGTCGTCCTGCGCCGGCGCTCCCGGGACATCCATCGAAATGACCTTCTTGAAGCCCACCCCGAGGCTCATCACCTGGAAGCCCCCGCTGTCGGTGTAGGTGGGACCCGGCCAGTTCATGAAGGCGCCGAGGCCACCGGCCGCATCGACGATGTCCGGGCCGGGCTGCAGGTACAAGTGATAGGCGTTCGCGAGCACGGCCTGCGCGCCGAGCGCCGCCACTGATTCGGGCAGCACGGTCTTCACCGTCGCTTTGGTGCCGACTGGGACGAAGGCGGGCGTGGCGATCTCGCCGTGCGGCGTCACGACGGTGCCGGTCCGCCCCGCAGTTCCGTCGAGCCGGGCACGGGGGATGAACGTACTGGTGGTCACGCACGCGATTCTCCCATAGCGTGAGGGGATGACCCTTCGACGAGCTCAGGGAACGACAACTCCGCCGGCGGCCGGACGGCACGGCGCTCGGCGCACGATCAGGCTCACTACTGCCGGACTGGTCACCGTCGCCCTGGTCCTCGCCACCGCCGCCTGCGGCTCAGACCAGCAG
>NZ_JBAQWU010000356.1:0-4568 GCF_049299075.1 Gordonia sp. (in: high G+C Gram-positive bacteria) | reverse complement strand
GCCGGGAACATGGGAGCGGTGGCGCCGGTCCCAGGTTTCAATGCCGGGCTGCGCGAGCTGACCGCCCGCCACGGCGCACTGCTGATCATGGACGAGGTGATGACCGGGTTCCGGGTCAGTGCCGCGGGCTATTACGGGCTCGACGGTGTGGCCGGGGATCTGTACACCTTCGGCAAGGTGATGAGCGGCGGCCTGCCCGCCGCCGCCTTCGGTGGTCGCGCCGATGTGATGGATCACCTTGCGCCGGTCGGCCCGGTCTACCAGGCGGGCACGCTGTCCGGTAATCCCGTTGCGGTGGCCGCCGGGCTCGCGACGCTGGCCCTGGCGACCGACGACGTCTATGCGACGCTCGATCGCAACTCGCTCCGTCTGCAGGACATGCTGACCGGTGCGCTCACGAAAGCCGGCGTGCCACACCGGGTTCAGGCTGCGGGCAACCTGTTCAGTGCTTTCTTCCTCGACGAGGATGCGGACCCAACCGTTCCGATCGTGGACTACGCTGCCGTCAAGGCCACCCAGACTTGGCGCTTCGCGCCGTTCTTCCACGCGCTGCTCGACGCCGGGGTTTACGCCCCGCCGAGTGCCTTCGAAGCGTGGTTCGTATCTGCCGCGTTGGACGAGCGCGCCTTCGAGCGCATCGCGGAGGCGTTGCCGGCTGCGGCCGCTGCGGCCGGTGCCGCGGCGGACCCCGCCGGACCCTTCGACAAGCTCAGAGGGCAGAAATGACGACTCAGGGAGCGGAAGAATGAAGACGATCGTGCACATGATGCGCCACGGTGAGGTGCATAATCCGGACGGAATCCTGTACGGCAGGCTCCCGGGATTTCGGTTGGCAGACAACGGACGAGCGCAGGCGCAGACCGTCGCCGATGTCCTCGCCGACCACGATATTGCCGCCGTTTTCGCCTCGCCGCTGCAGCGCGCCCAGGAGACGGCGACCCCAATCGCCGGCGCCCACGGACTCGAGATCATCACCAACGACGACCTCATCGAAGCGGATAACCAGTTCGAAGGCCTCAAGGTTGCGGTAGGCGACGGCGCGCTGGGTAAGCCGCGACACTGGGCCAAAATGCGTGACCCGTTCACGCCGTCGTGGGGCGAACCGTACATCCAGATCGCGCACCGCATGCTGGCCGCCGCGACCGAGGCGCGCACCGCCGGGGCCGGACGCGAGGTGGTGTGCGTGAGCCACCAACTGCCGGTGTACACGCTGCGCCGGTTCCTGGAAGGGCGTCGGCTGTGGCATGACCCGCGCGTCCGTCAATGCTCGCTGGCCTCACTGACCAGCCTCATCTACGACGGCGATGAGCTGGTCGACATCGTCTACTCCGAGCCGGCTGGCGCATCGGATCCGCGGATCACTGGGGCGTGAAGTCGATGAAGGCTGCACTGGTCGCGGCGCTCTGCGGCGCGCTGATCCTCCTCAGCGGTTGCTCGACTGGCGACGATGCGGTGGTGCAAGGTCAAGGCAATCAGATCGTCGCACCCGGTGGCCAGACGGTGATTCACTATCCGATCGGTGAGCGCAAGCAGATCGGCACCGTCTCCGGTGAACTGCTTGATGGTACGAGCACGCTGAACCTGGACTCGTACAAAGGTCAGGTCGTGGTGGTGAACGTCTGGGCTTCGTGGTGCCCACCGTGCCGCAAGGAAGCTACCGAATTGGAAGCGGTGTACCAGGAGACCAAAGAGCGCGGCGTGGCCTTTGTCGGTATCAACTTTCGCGACAACCGAAGTGCCGCCAAGGATTTCGCCGCCGACCGTCGCCTCACCTATCCGTCGATCTACGACTACGGCGGCCGGAACCTGAAGGCGCTCGGGGTGCCCGTGGGCGCGGTGCCGACGACGGTGATCCTGGACCGCAAGTTACGCCCGGCTGTCGTCTACCTGAAGTCCGTCAGTGAGGCCGAGTTGCGAGACGCGGTGCTCGCTGTGGTCGCGGAGGATCCTGCAGCGGCATGATCAGCACAGCACTGGGCGGCCCCGCGCCGTGGGGGCCTGCAGCTACCACCGATTCGGTCGCGGGCGTCGCCGACACGTTCGCGAACACGGTGGCCTCGGGTCCGTTGCTGCTCGGTCTGGGGGTCTGCGTGCTGGTCGGCCTGATCTCATTCGCGTCGCCGTGTGTGGTGCCGCTGGTGCCCGGCTATCTGAGTTACCTCGCCGGTCTGGTCGGCGCCGAGGCCCCGGCTGTGACGCCGGACGAGCCTGCGAAGAAGGGGCGCCTGCGTGTGCTCGGCGCGGCGCTACTGTTCGTGGCTGGCTTCACCGTCGTCTACGTACTGGCCACCGCCGCCATTTTCGGGGCCACGTCGGCCTTCTATGATCAGTCGCGGATGGAACTGATGCAGCGCATCGGCGGTGTGGTCACCATCCTGATGGGATTGGTCTTTCTGGGCACCATCAAGATGCGCGACTACCGGATGAGTCCGCTGCGCATCTCCAACTGGGTGGGCGCCCCGCTGCTCGGCGCGGTGTTCGCCGTGGGCTGGATTCCGTGCAGCAGTGCGACGCTCGGTGCGGTGCTGGTGGTGGCCTCGACCACTGAGGGCATGACCGGGGTGCGCGGGGTGCTGCTGGTGATCGCCTACTGTTTCGGTCTGGGCCTACCGTTCCTGCTGCTGGCACTCTCGTCGGCGTGGGCGGTGCGCAGCCTCGGATTCTTGCGGCGGAACGCCCGGGTGATCCAGGTGATTGGCGGTGTGGCGATGATCATGGTCGGCATGCTGCTGTTGTTCGGCTGGTGGAACGAGCTGGTCGATTGGCTCCGAATGAACTTGATCTCGGATGTGGAGTTACCGGTATGACCGCTACGAAGACCTCACCGGCCGCGCAGTCGCCGACCGAGCGACACACACCGTCAGTGTGGGACCGCTGGCTCTTGCGGCCTGCGCGCAAACTCTGGCGCGAGCTGACGTCAATGCGCACCGCGCTGGCCCTGCTGTTCCTGTTGGCGGTGGCGGCCATCCCCGGCGCTTTGCTCCCGCAGCGCGGCCTGAACGAAGGCAAGACGGCGCAGTACATCGCCGACCGCGGTCAACTCGGTGTCTGGATGGACCGGGTCGGCCTGTTCGATGTCTTCGCCTCCGGCTGGTTCACGGCCATCTACCTGCTGCTGTTCATCTCGCTGGTCGGCTGCATCACCCCGCGGATTTGGGAGTTTATTCAGGCACTACGCACCAAACCGGTGCCCGCCCCACGCAACCTCAAGCGGCTGCCGCGCCACCTCACCGAGACCGTCGACGGCACGCCAGCCGACATCGCCGAGCGCGTCAGCACCAATCTGCGCGGCTGGCGCACCACGACCCGCGTCCGCGACGACGGCGTCGTCGAAGTCTCCGCGGAGAAGGGCTATCTCCGGGAGCTGGGCAACCTGATCTTCCACGTCAGCCTGGTCGCGCTGCTGGTGACCATCGCTGTCGGCAAGCTTTTCGGGTATGAGGGCACGCGCACGCTCGTCGCCGGTGACGATCAGGTGCTCTGCAACACGTCGACCGCCGTCTACGACTCCTTCCGGTCCGGGGTGATGGTGGACGGTACGGCGCTGAGCCCGTTCTGCATCACCGTGGACGAGTTCACGGCGACCTTCCTACCCAACGGTCAACCCGAGATGTACAGCTCGCAGGTTTCCTACACCACCGACTTGAGTGCGCCGGAAGGGTCCTGGAACCGCGAGACCATCAAGGTGAACCGGCCGTTGCGGATCGCCGGGGACCGGATCTATGTGCTGGGCAACGGCTTCGCGCCGACCTATACGGTCACCTTCCCGAATGGCGAGAGGCGCACTCAGACCGCGCCGTACCTGCCGCAGGACACCGCGACCATGCTGTCCGACGGCGCCATGCGCTTTGATACGCCGGCCGGCATGTACCCGGACGAGGATGAACGCCGCAAACACCAGATCGCAATCGATGGACTGTTCGCGCCGGACCCCAGTTATCACGGGACGCTGCTGCTCTCGAATTCGGCGATCGTCAATCATCCGGCCGTCGCGGTTCGCGTGTACGAAGGGGACACCGGACTGGACACCGGGCGCGCCCAGAACGTGTACATGCTCGACCGCGACCTGATCGACCAGGGCCGACTGGTCCGCAAAGCCTCGGTGAACCTCGACCTCGGTCAGAGCGCCACGCTGCCGGACGGCACGGTCATCACCTTCGACGGCTACAAGCGGTGGGTGTCCATGCAGGTTTCCCACGATCCCGCGCAGAATGGCGTGCTTATCTCCGCTGTCGTGATGTTGCTCGGACTGCTGATGTCGCTGTTGGTGCGTCGTCGTCGGATCTGGGTTCGGTTGACCCCGGCCCCGGCCCCGGCGGACGTCGACGAAGATGGCGTTGACGGCGAGAGTGGTCAGCGACGTACTGTAGTAGATGTTGCTGGCCTGGCCCGGACCGATCAAGCAGGTTGGGGCGAGGGCTTCGACGAACAGGCTCGCGCGTTGCTCACCGACGGTGGACGCGCCAAGGTCGGAAGACTGTAGGGGAGTTATTTGTGGACACAGACATGAGCACGTACGTCAACGAGACGCTGGGGCGCTACTCCGATCTCCTGTATGTCACGTCGAT
>NZ_JBAQWU010000355.1:0-3129 GCF_049299075.1 Gordonia sp. (in: high G+C Gram-positive bacteria) | reverse complement strand
ATCCAGAGGCCAGTCGGCACGGCTGCGGGCAGAGCGGGGATCGGCATCATCGAACTCCTTCGGTGTCACTGACCAACGTACGCCGCGAGGTGCTCGCCGGTGACTGTCGACGCCTCGGCCACCAGCTGCGCCGGAGTGCCTTCGAAGACCACCCGACCGCCATCCTGACCGGCGCCCGGTCCGAGATCGATAATCCAATCGGCGTGCGCCATCACCGCCTGGTGATGCTCGATCACGATCACCGTCGTTCCGCCCGAAACCAGCCGATCGAGCAGGTCCAGCAGCTGGTCGACGTCGGCCAGGTGCAGGCCCGTGGTGGGCTCGTCGAGGATGTACACCGCACCCTTGCCCGCCATCGCCGTCGCCAATTTAATGCGCTGGCGTTCGCCACCGGAGAGGGTCGTCAGTGGCTGGCCGAGGGTCAGATATCCCAGGCCGACGCCCTCGAGCCGCTGCAGGATCTTGACCGCAGCCGGGGTGCTGGCGGCGCTCGCGGAGAAGAACGCCAGTGCCTCGGTGACCGCCATCGCGAGCACCTCGCTGATGTTCTTGCCGCCGAGCCGGTACTCGAGGACCTCGGCCCGGAAACGGCGCCCCTCACATTCCTCGCACGGCGTCACCACCCCGGCCATCGTCGCCAGGTCGGTGTAGATCACGCCGTTGCCTTTACAGGTCGGGCAGGCGCCCTCGGAATTCGCACTGAACAGGGCCGGCTTGACCGCATTGGCTTTAGCGAAGGCCTTGCGGACCGGTTCCAGCACCCCGGTGTAGGTCGCCGGGTTGCTGCGCCGCGACCCGCGGATGGCCGACTGGTCGACAGTCACCACGCTGTCTCGTCCGGCGACGCTGGCGTGAATTAGCGAGCTCTTACCGGAGCCAGCTACTCCGGTGACCACGGTCAGCACCCCGAGCGGGATGTCGACGTCGACGGCGCGCAAGTTGTTAGCCGAGGCGCCGCGAATCTCTAACTGCCCCTTGGCCTTTCGTACCTTCGTCCGAAGCGGAACACGATGACTCAAGTGCCTGCCGGTGAGTGTGTCGCTCGCCTTAAGCCCCTCGACGGTGCCCTGGAAACAGATCTGCCCGCCGCGCGGGCCTGCCGCAGGACCGAGGTCGACGACGTGATCGGCGATCACGATGGTCTCCGGCTTGTGCTCCACTACCAACACGGTGTTGCCCTTGTCTCGCAGCCGAAGCAGCAGCCTGTTCATCCGCGCGATGTCGTGGGGGTGCAGGCCGACGGTGGGCTCGTCGAACACATAGGTGATGTCGGTGAGCGAGGACCCGAGATGCCGAATCATTTTGGTGCGCTGGGCTTCGCCACCGGAGAGCGTGCCCGTGGGACGCTCCAGCGACAGGTACCCGAGACCGATTTCGACAAAGGAATCGAGGGTCCGGCCCAGGTTCTCGCGCAGCGGGCCGACGCGCTCGTCGTGGCGACCGCCGACCCACGTTGCCAGGTCGCTAATCTGCATCCGGCAGGCGTCGGCGATGCTGATCCCACCGATCCTACTGTTGCGGGCATGCTCGGCCAGTCGCGTGCCATCGCACTCCGGGCAGACACCGGCGGTCACCGCGCGCTCGAGGAACGCCCGGATGTGCGGCTGCACCGAGTCGATGTCCTTGCTCAGCATCGATTTCTGAATCCGCCCGATGATGCCCTCGTAGGTGATGTTGATGCCGTCGACCTTGATCTTGGTCGGCTCCTTGTAGAGCAGCGCATCGACTTCTTTGGCCGTGAAGTCCTTGATCGGCTTGTCCGGATCAAAAAATCCCGACCCCCCCGTAGACCCGGCCGTACCAGCCATCCGGCGTGATCCCGGGAACGGTGATCGCACCGCCGTAGAAGGAGAGGTTCTCGTCGTAGACCTCGGTCAGATCAATATCGGCGACCGTGCCCATCCCCTCGCAGCGCAGGCACATGCCGCCCAGGCTCTCGAAGGTCGTCGTGGTCGCCTTCTTGTCCCCGACCTTGATCGCGCCGCCGCCGCTGACCGTGGGAATGTTGAAGCTGAAAGCGGTCGACGGCCCCACCTGCGGATCACCCAGCCTGCTGAACAGGATGCGCAGCATCGCGTTCGCGTCGGTGATCGTGCCGACCGTCGAGCGCGGATTGCCGCCGATGCGTTCCTGGTCGACGATGATCGCCGTGGTGATGCCGTCGAGGACGTCGACGTCCGGGCGCGCCATCGACGGCATGAAACCCTGAACAAAGGCGCTGTAGGTCTCGTTGATCAGCCGCTGACTCTCGGCCGCCACGGTGCCGAAAACCAGCGAACTCTTCCCCGAACCGGACAGCCCGGTGAACACCGTCAGCCGCCGCTTGGGCAGGTCGACGTCGACGCTGCGCAGATTGTTGACGCGCGCCCCGCGCACCCGGATGAGGTCATGGCTATCGGCAGGAACGGTCATGACGCTATTGTTCCGCAGGTGAACCTCACCCGGGCCCGCGCCCTAATTCAGCGAGTCGCGCAATGGCTGCAGGGCACCCTGGTGGTCGCGATCCTGGCCGGCCTCGGCCGCGTCAGCGTCACCGACCGCGCGATGACGCTGGCCGCACAAGCCTTCACCTCGATCCTGCCGGTGATGATCGTGTTCACCGCACTCCCGATCGACGGGCCCATCCAACGGGCGATTGCGCGGATCGGCACCCAATGGCTCGCCCTGGACCCGAGCGTTCCCCTGACGGCCGAGCCGTCGACCGCATCGTTCGGCGTCGCGGGCGTGCTGATGACGATCATCGGCGCGACGTCGTTCGCACGCGCCTTGGACCGAATGTATGCCGACGCGTGGCAGAACCCGAAGCTGGGGATAGTCGGATGGTGGCGCTGGCCACTGGTCATCTTCATCATCGTCATCGGCATCACAGTGGAAGTATTCCTGGTGCGTGGCCTCACCTATCCGGGACCGTTGGCCCTGATCGAGACGATGCTGAGCGCGGTGCTCTGGACATTGATCTGGGCGACCATCATCGCGCTACTCACCGCCGGTCGGGTGGACGCGATCGACGTTTGGACAACCGCCGCGTGCACCGGCCTCGTCATCGCGCTGTACTTCTACGGCACGCAGCTGTTTTTCACGCAGATGCTGTCGGGTACCGAACTGCGCTACGGCACGCTCGGCATTGTC
>NZ_JBAQWU010000354.1:0-2653 GCF_049299075.1 Gordonia sp. (in: high G+C Gram-positive bacteria) | reverse complement strand
CGGGATACTCGTTCGGCGTGGGCGTCGGCAGCGTCTCGCGGACCGGCGGCGGCGGATCGGCCATACAAGCGGTCGACGTCACGCCGAGCAGCCCAGCCGCCACCACGGCAGCGATCCGCCTACCGATCTTCATCCGGCCCCACTCCTGTTCGTCAGGCGTTCGCGTCGCGCGCCTTCGCCCGCGAACGCTCACGGGCGCGGGTCGTGCTGTCCAGGTTGACCTTACGCACCCGGCACACCTCCGGCGTGACCTCGACGCACTCGTCGACGGCGCAGAACTCCATCGAGCCCTCCAGGTCCAGGTCCATCGGCTTGGCCAGGGTCTCCATCACATCGGCCGACGACTGACGCATATTGGTCAGCTTCTTCTCGCGGGTGACGTTGATGTCGAGATCTTCCAAGCGCGGGTTGATCCCGACCACGTGACCCTCGTAGGTGTCGTCGCCCGGATTGACGAAAAAGGTGCCGCGGTCAGCCAACTGGATCATCGCGAACGGAGTCACACTGCCGGCCCGGTCGGATACCAGCGAACCGGTGTGCCGGGCGCGGATCTCGCCAGCCCACGGGCCGTAGTTCAGGAATACGGCATTGGCGATACCGGTACCGCGGGTCTCGGTCATGAAGTCGGTGCGGAACCCGATGAGTCCGCGCGACGGGACCTCAAACTCCATGCGAACCCAGCCGCTACCGTGGTTGTTCATCTGCTCCATGCGCCCCTTGCGGGCGGCCAGCAGCTGGGTCACCGCGCCGAGGTACTCCTCGGGGACGTCGATGGTGAGGTGCTCGAACGGCTCGTGCACCTTGCCGTTGACCGTGCGGGTCACCACCTGTGGCTTACCAACGGTCAGTTCGAAGCCTTCGCGGCGCATCTGCTCGACGAGGATGGCCAGCGCCAACTCACCGCGGCCCTGCACCTCCCACGCGTCGGGGCGGCCGATGTCCTGCACGCGCAGCGAGACATTGCCGATCAGCTCGGAGTCAAGCCGGTCTTTGAGCATGCGCGAGGTGAGCTTGTGCCCCTTGACCCGGCCGGCCAGCGGAGAGGTATTGGTGCCGATGACTGCCGAGATGGCGGGCTCGTCGACGCTGATGCGCGGCAGCGCGACCGGATTGTCCGGATCGGCGAGGGTGTCGCCGATCATGATCTCGGTCATGCCGGCGACCGCGACGATGTCACCGGCGTAGGCGACCTCCGCGGGGGCGCGGTCCACGCCGAGGGTCACCAGCAGCTCGGTGATCTTGGACTTCTCGATGACGGCTTTACCGTCGACTTCACGGCACCACGAGACCTGCTGGCCCTTGCGGAGGGTGCCGTTGTGGATACGCACGAGACCGAGACGACCGAGGAACGGCGACGCGTCGAGGTTGGTGACGTGTGCCTGCAGCGGCGCGTCCGGATCGCCCTTGGGCGCCGGGACGCTGTCGATCAGCACGTTGAACAGCGGGTCGAGGTTCTCGCCCTCCGGCACGGTGCCGTTGGCCGGCATTTCGGTGCTGGCGACGCCGGCCCGGCCCGAAGCAAAAAGCACCGGCAGATCCAGGGCGAGTTCGGCGGCCTCGGCGGCCTCGTCGTCGAGGTCAGACGCCAGATCCAGCAGCAGGTCCTGCGATTCAGTAACGATGTCTTCGATACGCGCGTCGGGTCGGTCGGTCTTATTGACCACCAGAATCACCGGCAGCGATGCGGCGAGCGCCTTGCGCAGCACGAAACGAGTCTGCGGCAGCGGCCCCTCGGACGAATCCACCAGCAGCACCACACCGTCAACCATCGACAGCGCGCGCTCCACCTCGCCGCCGAAGTCGGCGTGGCCCGGGGTGTCGATCACGTTGATGACGTACTCGGTGCCGTCGGGCTGACGGCGGTGCACAGCGGTGTTCTTGGCGAGAATGGTGATGCCCTTCTCACGCTCGAGGTCGCCCGAGTCCATGACTCGATCGACTAGTTCGGCGCGCTCGCCGAACACACCCGACTGGCGCAGCATCGCGTCCACCAGAGTGGTTTTGCCGTGGTCGACGTGCGCCACGATCGCGACGTTACGGAAGTTGGTGTCAGCGCTCACTGAAGGATCTCTCTCGCTCTCTGAAGTTCCAGCCCCGATAACGGGGTGAAAATTAACCTCATCAGAGTACCGGCATGCGCCCGTCCAGCGCGATTTGTCGCGTCGGCGCAGTGGCCACCACCGCGGTAAGCTGGGGAGATGGGAAAGCCGGATCCGGCCAAGGTGGCACGCCTGAAGCCGAAAAAGAAGTGTTGCAAGAAGAAGACACGCTGCCTTCGCTGCCCGGTCGTGGTCCACCGGATGCAGAAGCTCGACCTCGAGCACATGTCAAAGAAGGACGCCCGCAAGGCCCTCAAACAGGCCCGCAAGAATCCGGCCCGGGTAGCCCGCTGACCAGCACCGCACCTCCAATCGTGCCAATGAACCGACGGCGTCGTCGGTCGGCTGCCTCCACCGCTGCCGCCGGTGGTCGTGCGCTCGCAGGCGCCACGTCTGGCCACTCGGGTCGACCGTCGGCACACCTGTCGACCACCGCCTGCTCCCCGGCCCAGGCGCGACCCTCCGCGCAGACCACGCCGAGTGACCGACTAGACGAAGCTCACAGTCTGCCGATCCCCCTCGGCGAGCCGAGCGCTTCGTTAACGCCGCCGTAG
>NZ_JBAQWU010000353.1:0-8373 GCF_049299075.1 Gordonia sp. (in: high G+C Gram-positive bacteria) | reverse complement strand
CCGTCGACGTGGACTCCGAAGGCCGGATCGTCGTCGAGGGGCCGGACGGCCGGACGTGCGCTTCGGCCGGCGACGTCACCCATCTACGACTGGCGCGCTAGTTCCGCCGCTGCCGGTGTGGGTCGGCTAGCGGGCCGGGTCGGTATTCGGGTTGGACCGTTGGCTCCGGCTGCCCATGGTGGGGATCAGCGATAGGATCGGGATACCGATGCACACGTGCAGGATACCGGTGGCTAGACCTCGCCAGATGTCGGCGTCGACAGTCAGCGGGACCACAAAGGCCGCGATGATCAGCAAGCCGACGATCCAGCGGTAGAAGCTGTTCGGCGTCGGCGTGACCAACTGCAGGATGTACCAGAGTGCACCGCCCACCAGCGCGGCGATGAAGCCGACCAGCGCGAACCAGTATTCGCCGCCCGGGTCGAGGGGGTTGAGTGTGCCGGTGTTGGTGGCGGCGTTGACGCCGCGCGCGATGAGCCCGATGATCCAGGCGACCAGCCACGCCGCCAGCCCGGTCACCACTCCCGTCATGAAGACACCGCCCGCGAACATCAGCGGATCGATGTCGGGGCCGCGGCGCCCACGCGCGGGCTGCTCGGCCGGTTGTCCCTGCGGGTAGGGCTGCCCTTGCGAGTACTGCTGACCCTGCGTGTACGGCTGACCCTGGGTGTAGCCCTGCTGGTAGCCCGGGTCGCTGCTGTACGCGCGGGTCTGCGGGGTGCGGCGGCGCGGGTCATTCGGATCGGAGTAGGTCACGATTTCCAGTGTAACGAGATCGCGGGGCGACGCGAGGACCCAGCGTGCTCCTCCGGGCGAAGGCCGGTCGTATCCGGACTACGCTGTCGCCATGGCTTATCCGCGGGAGAACCTGGCGCCCGGTGAGACGGTGGTGGTGCATTACCATCCACACTGGAAGAGTGTCGTCACCCCAATTTTGGCGTTCTGGCTGGTCACGGCCGTCGCCGCGCTGGCGATCGGGGCGATCTGGGGGGCCGGTAGCCTGCGGACCGCGCGACCCGCGCTCGCCTGGGCGATCGCCGCGGTTTGGTTGGTGGCGGCGATCTGGTGGCTGGTTCGCCCGCTGCTGGATTGGGTGACCACGCATTTCGTGGTCACCGATCGCCGGGTGATCCACCGCCGGGGCCTGCTGACCCGGTCGGGGATCGACATTCCGATCGCCCGGATCAATACCGTCGAATTCCAGCACGGCCTGATCGACCGACTGCTGCGCACCGGGTCGCTGCAGATTCAGTCGGCGTCGGAGGATCCGTTGACATTTGTCAACATCCCGCGGGTCGAGTCGGTGCATGCCTTGCTGTACCGGCAAGTGCTCGATGCGCAGCCCGATGACGAGTGGGGTCGACGATGACCGGCACCGGGCGCAGCGTGCTGCTGGCCGAAGACGATCTGGCGATCGCTGAGCCGCTGGCGCGTGCGCTGGTGCGGGAAGGCAATTCCTGCGATATCGCGAGCACCGGCCCGCAGGCCCTCGAAGCGGCGCTGTCGGGCACCTATGCGCTGGTGATTCTCGATCTCGGCCTGCCCGGAATGGACGGACTGGAAGTGTGCCGCCGGATCCGGCGGGAGCGGCCGCAGTTGGCGGTGCTGATGTTGACCGCGCGGACCGACGAGGTGGACTTCGTGGTGGGTCTGGATGCCGGCGCTGACGACTACGTCGGCAAACCTTTCCGGTTGGCCGAACTGCTGGCCCGGGTGCGCGCGCTGCTGCGGCGCAGTTCGTCGGCCGACGATGTGGTGCTCGACAGCGGCGGCATCCACTTGGATGCGCGGGCCCGCCGGGTGGTCGTCGACGGTGTGGAAATGACGCTGGCCAACCGGGAATTCGATTTGCTGCGCTGCCTGATGGAGACGCCCGGGCAAGTGCGCTCTCGGGACGAGATCATGACGGAGGTGTGGGGTTCGACGGACCTGCGGTCGTCCAAGACGTTGGACATGCATATCTCCTGGGTGCGCCGGAAGATCGGCGATGACCAGCCCAGTCGCCGCAAACACATCGCCACCGTCCGTGGTGTCGGTTTCCGGTTTGATCCGTAGAGGCAGGTAGATACGTCATGCGCCAGCGAATTTTGCGGACGATGATCGCCGTCCTGTTGGCGATGGGGATCCTGCTCGGTGTGCCGCTGGCTGTTGGTACGTGGGTATGGATCGCGCAGAGCGCCCGCGACGATCTGTCCGAGCGACTCAAGACGATGTCGGAATATGTGCTGGCCGAAGAAGCTGGTGGGCGGGTGGCTGGACCGCATGCGCTGGAATTGGAAGAGTTCGCGCTGCTCGTGCCTGCGGGCGCGACCCTGACCTTGTCTGAGCCTGCCGAGGAGCGGCGGCTGGGGCCTGAGCCTGCGGTGCGCCGCATCTCCGAATCGGTGACACTGGGCGCCGGGTACACGCTGACGCTGTCGGTGCCAGCCGCACAAGTCCGGCCTACCCAATGGCTGGCGGTGACGGTCCTGATCGCCGTGGTTGTCGGTTCGGTGGCGGCCGGGGCGGTCGTGGCGTTGGTGACGGCGCGCCGCCTCACTGAACCACTGACGCAGGTGGCCGAGCGGTCGGCGGCAATGGCCCGTGGCGATCTCAGTTCGCCGTGGCCCTATCAGGGCATCGACGAGCTTGACCGGGTCACGGCGGCCCTCTCGGAGGCGAACTCCGAGATCGCCCGGCGGTTGGAACGGGAAGGGCAGATCCTCGGCGACGTCTCACATCAGCTGCGCAGCCGCCTGACGGCGATCGGTCTGCGGCTTGACGAACTCGCCCTGCACGACGATCCCGCTGTCGTCGCCGAGGCGCAGGCCGGGGTTGCGCAGGTGGAGCGGCTGTCGGCCGAGCTCGACGAGTTGGTGTCGGCGTCGCGCGCCGACACCGGTGACCGCGCCGAAATCGACGTCGCCGGTCTGGTGGGCGCGTTGGCGCACGACTTCGCGGGGCCGTTCGCAGCCGTGGGCCGGGTGTTGCGAGTGAGCGTAGCGGGGGAGATCCGGCCGGTGCGTGGACGGCCCGGGCGGCTGCGCGAAGCTCTCAGCGCGCTACTGGACAATGCGCTGCGCCATGGCGCTGAGACGGTGGACGTGCAGGTCGAGGACATGGGGTCGGCCGACGTGGTGCGGTGCACCGTCTCCGACGAGGGCGGCGGCATTCCCGATCTGCTGGCCCCGGACATTTTCCGTCGTGGGTTCTCCGGCGGTGAGAGCACCGGAGTGGGGCTGAGCCTGGCTCGCGCGCTGGTGGAGGCCGACGGCGGTCGTCTGGACCTGGTGTCCCGGCGTCCCGCAGTGTTCTCGATCGTTGTACCGGTCGCCGCTGACGACAGCGACAGCAACGGTGATGGCGACTGCGACGGTGATGGCGACCGCGCCGCGCGGCTTAAGCCCGGTCAGGTTCCTCATCGCTGAGCGGGCGCGGTTCGCGCGGGGCGTCGTCGAGGGCGACCTCGGACTCGACGATCGGGCGGCGGCGCACTGCGCGGAAGGTCCAGAATTTGTTGACCACGAAGTTCACCGGCATGGTGATGAGGATGGCGATGAGCTGCGCCCAGTATTCGCGGGAGGCGAATCCGGCGCTCTCGTGGAACGGCGGATCGGGCAGGTAGATGACCGACGCCGGGTTGGTTAGCGCGAGTTTGATGACCAAGCCGACGGCCGCGGCCACACTGCCCACCAGGAGAAACGGCCAGAACTCGGTCCACCAGCGGGCGTGCTGAGCGGATTTGAAGGTGAACGTCCGGTTGAGCTGAAAGTTGTACATGTTGGCGACGAGGAACGCCACGATCCACACCAGTGCCGTGAATCGGACGTTGAAGTCGGTGCCCGGGATCGACCAGATGACCGACTGGGCGTTGACGGTGCCGCCGTTCAGCTTGTTCATGATGATCGCGACCACCATGTTCACCACGACGCCGGAGGCTCCGATGACGGCGAACCGGAGGAACTGGTGCGCTGTGCGCTTCAGACGTTCACTCGTGAAGTCGGCCATCGTGTCCATTCTTGTCGGTTCCGCTCGTCCGGACCGGGGACGCGGATCGCACAGTTGAGTTGTGCCTGGCGTGCGGCACACAGCTTCTCAGTGTAGTTCGGTCGTGCGCCAGATCGGTATTTCGCGCCCACGATGTCGCCCGGCGGACGCTGGGATGCCAGGATTGACCTTGTGAGTCAGCGCCCTGTTCCTTCCCACTCCGGTTTGCCGACGGTCACCATGATCGGCGGCGGGCAGCTCGCCCGGATGACCCATCAATCGGCGATCGCGCTGGGTCAGTGCCTGCGCGTCTTGGCCGGGTCACCGAGTGAACCGGCTGCGGCCGTGTGCGCCAACGTCGTGCTCGGCTCGCACAATGACCTCGACGATCTGCTTCGCGCGGCCGACGGCGCGGTGGCGCTGACCTTCGATCACGAGGGCGTGCCACTGGAGCATCTGCGGGAACTGGAGTCCCGCGGCGTCGCGGTGCGTCCGCCGTCGCAGGCTCTGCAGTACGCGCAGGACAAGCTGTTGATGCGCCGCCGGCTGGCCGAACTCGGTCTGCCGGTACCGGACTTTGTGGACCTCGGTGGTGACGCGGATGTGGCCCGCGAGGCACTGATTGCCTTTGGTGAGGCACATGACTGGCAAATCGTGGTGAAGGCGGTGCGGGGCGGATACGACGGCCGCGGGGTCTGGCTGATCGACGGTGACGCCGACGCGGCACTGGCCGTGTTCGACGGTGCGGCCGGCTCCGCCGAAGGGACCGCCGTGCTGATGGCTGAGCAGAAGGTGTCGATGGCGCGCGAGTTGTCGGCGATGGTTGCGCGCTCCCCACACGGACAGGGTGCCGCGTGGCCGGTGGTGGAAACTGTTCAGCGCGCCGGCCAGTGCGCCGTCGTGCTCGCTCCGGCGCCGGGCCTGGACGCGGAGGTCGCCCAGTGCGCGCAGCAGATGGCGCTGCGCCTGGCTGATGAGCTCGGCGTCGTCGGGAATATGGCGATGGAATTGTTCGAGACCACCGACGGCGAGTTGGTGGTCAACGAGCTCGCGATGCGGCCGCACAACAGTGGGCATTGGACGATGGACGGCTGCGTCACCTCGCAGTTCGAGCAGCATCTGCGCGCGGTGCTGGACTATCCGTTGGGAGATACCTCTCCGTCGGCCGAGATCACCGTGATGGCGAATGTGCTTGGCGCACAAGAGGTTCCGGCGATGAGTATGGACGAGCGTCTGCACCATCTGATGGCCCGCATGCCGGATGTCAAAGTGCACCTTTACGGCAAAGACGAGCGGCCCGACCGCAAGGTCGGACACCTCAACATCGTCGGACGGCCGGGCCAGACGATCGACGACGTCCGGGAGCGTGCCGAGCGCGCTGCGCACTGGATGAGCCACGGCGAGTGGACCGACGGCTGGGATTTGCATGCGGACGAGTGAGCCCTCGATGGTGCAGCGAGGAACGAGTCGAATCCACAAGGAGATCTGAGATGACAAACCCACCCGCACCGCGCGTCGGCCTGATCATGGGCAGCGATTCGGACTGGCCGGTGATGACGCTGGCTGCCGAGGCGCTGGCCGAGTTCGGCGTGCCCTTCGAGGTGGGTGTGGTGTCTGCGCATCGCACCCCGCAGCGGATGATCGACTATGCCCGCGAGGCCGCTGATCGTGGCATTCAGGTGATCATTGCCGGGGCGGGCGGCGCTGCGCATCTGCCCGGAATGGTCGCCTCGGCGACGCCGTTGCCGGTGATCGGCGTGCCGGTGCCGCTGAAGTACCTCGACGGGATGGATTCGCTGCTGTCGATCGTACAAATGCCGGCCGGTGTGCCGGTGGCGACTGTCTCCATTGGCGGGGCGCGCAACGCCGGGTTGCTGGCGATCCGCATCCTGGCAGCTTCCGATACTTCCCTCCGCACCGCGATGGCGGAGTTCCAGGCGGATCTGGAAGCCTTGGTGCTGGAGAAGGACGAGCGCCTGCGCCGCGACCTCCTTGGCGACTGACTGGACTGCCCCTGCGGTCGAATTCGGCTGACGCGGTCGGATTACGTCCGCGCTGTCGGAGTATTCCGACAGCGGGAGCCGATTCCGGCCGCAGGAATCAGCGGGCCGGATCGAGGGCGGCGACGACGTCGGTGGCGCTGATCTCGTGGGCGCCGCGCCAACCGGTGCCTGCCCACAGGTTGATCACCTGGGGGTCATCGGCAGCGGCCTTGCGTAGCGGCCCGGTGAGCGTATTGATTTGCGGATAGATCGGGGGAGCGACGTCGGTGAAGTCGTCGATGTACTGGTTCACCAGGCCGCGGGCGAGGCGACCGGAGTAGGCGCGGGTGGTGCGCGTGTGCGTGAACTGCGGGTCGGCCAGGGCGGCGCGATGCGCGGACCGAGTACCCGCTTCGGGGGTGCGCAGGAACAAGGTGCCAACCTGGGCGGCGACGGCGCCGGCGGCCAGGATGGCGCGCACGTCGTCGACGCCGCCAACACCGCCCGCGCCGATCACCGGGACACCGAGGCCGAGAACGGTGGGCAGAAGGTGGGCGAGGGAGATCTCGCGGTCGTCGTTCTGGATGTGGAAGGTGGATCGGTGCCCGCCGGCTTCGAAACCCTGGGCGCACAGGATCGTGGTACCGGCGTCGACGGCGATCTGGGCCTCGAGCGGACCGGTGATCGTGGTGATGGTGGCGACGCCGCGGTCGGTGAAGGCCGCAAGGATATCCGGGGCGGGGACGCCGAAGGTGAATGAGACCGCGGCGACCTGCTCGTCAAGCAAGACCGCAACCTTCGCGTCGAACCCGTCATCGGTGTACTCGACCATGTCGGGAAGCGCGACGCCGTAGCGTTCGGCCAGCGGCGCCAGCTTCTCGCGGAACCGGAGAAAGCCCTCACCGTCGAACGGAATCTCTTCCGGCACAAAGAGATTCACTCCGAACGGCCGGTCGGTGCGGGCGCGGACGTTGGCGATCTGGGCGCGCAATGCGTCCGGTGAGAGGTATGCCCCGGCCAGAATTCCGATACCACCCGCGGCACTGATCGCCGCGGTCAGCTGTGGCGTCGATGGGCCACCGGCCATCGGTGCGCCGACGATCGGAACGGCAAGCGTCGATAAGTCGAGCATGGTTCAGTCCTTTCCGGGGACGCGCACGATCTCCAATGTGACGGTGCTGCGGTGGATAAAGCCCATCGACTCGTACAAGCGGCGGGCCGGATTGTCGTGCGTGGTGTGCAGGAAGGGCAGATCTCCACGGGCGACGATGCCGGCGGTCACCGCGCCGATCAGCGCGTGCGCCAGCCCGCGCCCCCGAGCCTGCGGGTGGGTGCACACCGCGCTGATCTCCGTCCAGCCGTCCGGTTGCGCTCGCTCACCGGCCATCGCGAGCAGTTGTCCGGACTGTCGGTCGCGGTACCCGAGGTAGCGGCCGAGCTCGATGGTGCGCGGCAGAAACGGCCCCGGCTCGGTGAGCCGGACCAGGGCGGTCATCTCCGCGACGTCGCCCGGACCGAGCGCGACGAGGGTGGGGTCGACGGAGGTGGCGACGTGCTCGCCGGTGTATTGGACCAGGCTGAAGGTCTCCAGCCTCTGCCAGCCGGAGGGGAGCGGCGTGGACCGATCGCGCAGGCCGATCGTGCCGTGCGGCCCGGCCAGGACGGCGAGGTCGCGGTAGGCGGCGGGCGTCAGCTCGGGCGGGTGGGCGTAGAAGACCGAGACGGCGGTGTCGTAGGCGATGGCGCTACGGTGGCTCCGGGCGAACCGCGCGTGTCGTCCCCGCAGCGCCGAACCGAACGGATCGTCGAGCGGATGGTTGGTCGCGGTGCGCGCTGTCACGCCACGTCTAGTTTGGTGCGGAAAAAGTTGATCACCTGGTCCAGGGTGTCGCGGGTGGGCTCGCCGGGGCGATCGATCAGGTGCTCGGTGAGCACCGAGTGCGGCGGGATCGCAGCGTCCGGATTGGCCGACGAGTCGGGCAGTTCGACGCCGATGAACGCCTCACCAAGCTGCTCGCGGAGGAACTCGAACCGTGAGCCCGGGACAAGTTGGTCGCCTTCGAAGCGGGCGCCGAGAACTTGCAATCCCTTGGCGCAGCGGGCTTTCACTGTATCCAGGTCGCGCGGGGCGATGTCGATGTTGCGGCGCCGCCCGGGCGTGAAGCCGAACGGCAGCGAGGGCTGGGAGAGCACGGGCGCCAGCATGCGGTCGTCGACGGCCATCGCCAGGGCAAAACCGCCGGTGACGCACATGCCGACGGCGCCGACGCCGGGGCCACCGCATTCGGCGTGCGCCTTGGCGGCCAAAGCGCGCAGCCAGATCACGACCGGCGAGCTCTGGCCGGTGGCGAAGATGGTGAATTCCCGGGAGATGCAGACCTTTCCGAGTGCCTTGGTCATGGTTGCGGCCAGTCGGGGGTAGTCC
>NZ_JBAQWU010000352.1:0-13490 GCF_049299075.1 Gordonia sp. (in: high G+C Gram-positive bacteria) | reverse complement strand
GATCCCGGGCGCGGTCCTCGGCTTCCTGTTGCTGATGGCGGGCCGGTTCGTATCGGTCACCGTCGTCGTGTGGGTGGTCTCGGGGTTGGGCGTGTGGCTGCTGTCGCCGTCGAACTCGGTCACCGTGGGCGCCTCCGGGATCGTCTTCGGCTGGCTCACGTATCTGCTGGTGCGCGGGATCTTCAACCGAGAGTTCTGGCAGGTACTCGGCGGGCTGCTGCTGCTGGCGGTGTACGGCTCGATCCTGTGGGGCATGCTGCCGCAGGGTGGTGCGATCAGCTGGCAGGGGCACCTATTCGGGGCCCTGGGCGGGGTGCTGGCGGCCTGGCTACTGGCCGGTCGGGACCGCCGAGGCGGCCGGGCTGAGCAGACGCCGTTGCAGGTATGATCGCGTCCATGCCAGTGTCTGCGGAGTTCCTTCCCGCCCAGTACAACACCCTGGTCATCGAGGGTTACGAGGTTGACGGCGCCGCCCTGCGGACCCGTTACGCACTCACCGGCCCCGGGGTCAGTGTGCGCTCGTTCACCGAAACTTTCGATTTCGGTGAGATCGGCGTCGGGCGGCTCGGGGCGGTGCCCAACGAGCACTTGCTGCGGTTGCTCGCCATCACGGCCTGCGTGAGCTATTACAAGCTGGCCGCGCCAAGTCGGATCACCGTCGCCTTCGCCGCCACCGAATTTGAGTTGGACTATCTGCGTCAGCTGATCGGCGGTGGCCTGGGCGAGTTTGCCTATGAGAACGACCTGCCCGGCGCCCTGACGCCGACCGTCGACGCCGTCGAGGTCCTGACTGAGCTGCCGGGAGTCGGGAGTGACAGTTTCGACGTGGCCGCTCCTGCGCTGGTGCCGGTCGGCGGAGGGAAGGATTCGGTGGTCACCCTGGAGGCGCTGAAATCAGACGGACGACGACCCGTCGCGTTCAGCGTTAACCAGTATCAGCCGATCGACGACTGCATTTCGGTCAGCGGACTGGACGCGGTGCGTGTGCGACGCAAGCTTGATCCGAAGATGGGCGAACTGAACGCCGGTGGCGCGTACAACGGGCACATCCCGGTGACCGCGATCAACAGCGCGATCGGGCTGATTACCGCCGACCTGCTCGGACTGGGGCCGGTGATCATGAGCAACGAACAGTCCGCCGACATCGAGAACCTGAGGTGGCATGGCTTCGACATCAACCACCAGTGGTCCAAGAGCATCGGCTACGAGAACCTGCTGCGGTCGGTGCTCGGCGCGTACGGGCTCGATCCGGACCGATACTTTTCGCTGCTGCGGGCGCTGCCGGAGACGGCCATCGCCGACAAGTTTGCGCAGAACCCGCAGTATTTCGACGTCTTCGTGAGCTGCAACCGGTCGTTCGCGCTGGACCCGGCTCGTCGGACCCGGTGGTGCGGTGAGTGCCCGAAGTGTCTATTCGTGTTCGTGATTCTCGCGCCGCGCATCGGCAAGGACCGACTGGTCGAGATCTTCGCCGGCGATGTGCTGGACCGGCCCGAGCATCAGGAGCTGTATCGCGAACTGGCCGGCATGACCAAGCACAAGCCGTTCGAGTGCGTCGGCGACTACTCCGAGGTGGCCGAGTCGCTGGTCACCCTCATGGATCAGCCCGAGTGGGCCGACGACGTGCTCGTGAAGTACATGGCCGGCCACCGCCCGGAGCTGGAAGCGCGCGCCTCCGGTAAGGCCCCGATCATCGGCTCGGGCAACGTCCCTGCCGAGTACGCCGGGATCTTCGCCGCACTGACCGCCGATCATTCCGCCTCGGAGGCTGAGCGAGCTTCCATCGATGGTTGAGCCAGCGAAGCGGGTCGACACCACGCTGCCCCCGTTGGCCGGCGCCCGCGTGGGAGTCTGGGGATTCGGTCGCGAGGGCCGGGCGGTGACGGGCACCGCGATCGACCGCGGTGCGGCGGAGGTCATCGTGATCGACTCCGGCGTGATTGATCTCGACGTCTCAGGAGACGACTTCGGGTGCGAGGTCCAGTTGCTGAGCGGTGACGAACACCTGAACCGCTTCCTCGACTGCGATGTGGTCTTCCTCAGTCCAGGCGTGCCGTGGGTCCACCCGGTGCTCGCCGAGTTGCGGGCTGCGGGTGTGCCGATGTCGTCGGCGACGGATCTCTTCCTGGCGACCGAAGCCGACCGCACGATCGGGGTCACCGGAACCAAGGGCAAGAGCACCACGGCCTCGTTCCTCGCGCACGCGCTGACCCGGCTCGGCCGAAATGCGCTGGTCGCCGGGAACATTGGCCTGCCATTGCTGGAGGTGCCCGACGATCCCGAGCAGATCGTGGTGGCCGAGATGTCGAGCCAGCAGTGCGCCGTGCTGCAGCATTCGCCGCGCATCGCCGTCGTCACGAATCTCGGCGAGGACCATCTCAACTGGCACGGCAGTGTCGACGCCTATGTTCGCGCCAAGGCCGAGATCTTCGCGCGCGGCACCGAGATCCTGATCTGCGACAGTGCGGCGCTGACCCAGTTGCGGGACTTGAGTGAGCCGTCGATCGAGTTTCCGGCGACGGTGGTGACCGAGGACGCGATCATCGACCGGTGGCCGGCCAGCGCGGAGATCAACCCGCTGTCGCCGATGATCTACCCGCACAATCGGGCCAACGGGCAGCTGGCAGTGCTGGCCATCGAAGTGCTGCTGGGGCGGCGGCTGTCGACGGCCGAGATCGTTGATGCGATCGACACCTTTTCCGCGCTGCCGCACCGGCTGGAGCTGGTGGCGCAGACCGGTGGCAAATTGTGGATCGACGATTCGCTCGCCACGACGGCCGAGAGCGTCGTCGTCGCCCTCGCAGCGATGCCTGCCGAAAAGTCAGTTGCGGTGATCGTCGGCGGCTTTGATCGGGGGATCTCGTACGCCGAGCTCGACGAGTACCTGTTGTCCGGGGTGCCGAACGTGCACCTGGTGCAGATTCCGTCGAATGGGCCGCGGATCGGGGAGAGGTTCGCCGCCGAACACTCGTCCCGAGTGCACGCCGCCGACGATCTGGCGGCGGCGGTGCGGCTGGCTAGTGGTCTCGACGTCGACGTCGTGCTGCTGTCGCCTGGTGCGCCGAGCTACGATTTCTACCGCAACTTCGAGGAGAAGTCGGCGGCCTTCACGCGTGCCGTCGACGACGTGTCGGCGGCTGATGGGTCGCGATAGCCTGCTGATCGACGATCCGCGGGCCATCAAAGGATGCCAGCTTCGTCGCGGACGGCCGACCCGGGTTAGCAGATGACACGATGAGCAATGGCGGGGGTTTGCGAACGGTCTGCTCCGCCGCCGTGGCAAAGTGGCATTCATGCGTTTGACGGTCCTCGGATGCTCCGGCAGTGTGAACGGCCCCGGGGCGCCGTGTTCGGGTTATCTGCTGCAGGCTGATGGACACGACCCGGTGCTCGTCGATTGCGGCCACGGTGTTTTCGGCGAGTTGCTGCAGCATGCGAATCCGAGCAAGGTGGCGGTGCTCCTGTCACATTTGCACGCGGATCATTGCCTCGACCTTCCGGCGATGCTGGTGTGGCGACGGTGGGCACCGGCTAAGGCCACCGAGCGGTCGATGCTGTGCGGTCCGCCCGGCACGGCGCTGCGCATCGGTGCGGCGGCCTCGGAGTATCCGGGCGAGATTGACGACATCACCGACACTTACGACGTTCACGAGTGGGCCGACCGCAGGGTGGTGACGGTGAACGGCTTGATCGTCGAACCGTTTAAGGTGTGCCATCCGCCGGCGACGTTCGGGTTGCGAATCACCGGTCCCGAGGGGGAGGTGTTTGTCTACAGCGGCGACACCGGCTACCACGATGTCGTGGTGGAGTTGGCGCACAAGGCCGACCTGTTTCTGTGCGAGGCATCGTGGACGCATGACCCGGCGGTCCGCCCGCCAGACATGCATCTGTCGGGAGTGGAAGCCGGCGACCTCGCCATGCGCGCCCGCGTCCGGTCGCTGGCCATCACGCACATCGTCCCGTGGGTCGAAGCCGAAGCCATTCTCGACGAGGCCAGCGGCGTCTACAAGGGCCCGCTGCAGTTGGTCCACCAGGGCCAGGTCATCGAGATCCGCCCGCCCTTCTCCACTGACACTCCCGCCGCTGGCGTCGAGTACACGGTCTGACTCCGGACTCCTTCGTGCCCTCCGAGCTCCCGCGCCCCTGCTCCCTGAGCGTCCCTGCTCCTTGCGCGCCCTTGCTCCTTGCGCGCCCCTGCTCCTTGCGCGCCCCTGCTCCCTGAGCGTCCCTGCTCCCTGAGCTTGTCGAAGGGTCAGCTGCCCACCTCGATGGTTGAGCCGGGCTGAGGAACGAGGCCCGTGTCGAAACCGGCTCACGAGCCGCACACTTAGTTGGACGGCTGTCGGATCAACTCTGGCAGCGGCACGTCTAGCGCATTGTTCAGCGCGATGAGGGTGCTCGGGCGAGGAGTCGCCAACGTTTCCTCAACATCATCAATGTCGGAGGGGCGTCGTACATTACATACACGAACAGTCGTGCGATATATCTCGCGGGTTGTTCGCACAACTTGATAGGTGCCGGAGAAGGCGTGCGGCGCCATGTGTGCCCTGTGGTTGTGGGGCGTTTGAGAAGTTCATATTGGTTGCGCGGCCCGCGGGGCCCGGGTTGTAGGCGTTCAGCATCGGGCTGGTGCCGTGGCGATTGATTGCGGTCGCGACACTTGCGACGCGGCCCCGGGGCCGTGAGGGGTGATGATTTGCGCCCTCATCGCTGCGGTGCTTCGGTGTCCGGCCGGTCGGGGTGTGTCGCGTTTTTCTATTCCTTCGAGCATGAGGGGGATTCATGCAGACAACAGCAGAAGTATTGACCGAGTTCGTCGACAGTTTGTCTGAGGAACTCACTGCCCGCCCCGAAGGTGGGTTTACCGAGGCCTCGCTGGGAGAGTTCTTTGCCGGGGCACGTACGGTCAGCGACGACAGCGAAGTGTTGGAGTGTGTGGCCGCATTGGTTCAGGCCTGGAACGTGATCGATCACGCGATCGCGGTCGGGACCGCCGCGGCCGAACGGATGGCCATTCCCATTCGCAAACGTGTCCGGACCGGTGGAGGTTCGGATGGACCTCGATGTGATGGCCGGGGAAGAGCTGACGGCGGCGTTGGAGCCGCTGTCTCGGCCAGTTCCGGAGCCGGATGGGTCGGCCGATATGCGGTCGGTCAACCGCCGGAACGCCGATGCGTTCCGGGAGGTGCCGTCCAGTTATTTGTCGGGGTCCGAACGCCCGACCTCCGGTGGTGTCGGCGTCGTTGCGATTCGGTGGTTCGATCACCGGGGCTCCAGTCACGCGCTGCGATGCCCACCACATGATTGAGTGGCAGCACGGTGGTCAGACATGCACCGACAACGGTGTGCTGCTGTGCCGGCTCCACCACGGCTGGATCCACCAGTTGGGGTGGGAAGTATTCCTCGGCCACGACGGGCGCCGGTGGTTTAAGCCGCCGGTCGACCCGCAGCACCCTCACCGGGTGCGCGAGGCGATCCCCTCGTACTGGCGGCGCACGCTGAACTTGTCGCACGTGCCGGCCGCGGCCTGGCAGACCCGCTGCGGGGAAGCAGCAGCGAGCGGGTCGTCTTCGCTACGGTCGCCAATCCTCCCGCTGCCGAGCGCAGGCGCGGGGGATACAGTGATCGGTGTGACGACACGAGTAGACGGCCGCGCCGACAACGAGCTGCGCCCCATCACCTTCACCCGCGGTTTCACCTCCAACCCGGCAGGTTCGGTGCTGGTCGCCTTCGGCAACACCCGCGTGCTGTGCACGGCGTCGGTGACCGAGGGCGTGCCGCGCTGGAAGCGCGGCTCCGGAGAAGGCTGGCTGACCGCCGAGTACGCCATGCTGCCCGGTGCGACGCACGAGCGCTCCAGCCGTGAATCTGTCCGCGGCAAGGTCGGTGGCCGCACCCACGAGATCAGCCGCCTGATCGGGCGCTCGCTGCGTGCCTGCATCGACCTGTCCGCGCTCGGCGAGAACACCATTGCCATCGACTGCGACGTGTTGCAGGCTGACGGCGGTACTCGCACCGCTGCCATCACTGGCGCCTACGTGGCCCTCGCCGACGCTGTCACCTGGCTCGGCGCCGCCGGTAAGCTCGCCGATCCGCAGCCGCTGAGTTGCGTCATCGCTGCCGTCAGCGTCGGTGTCGTCGACGGCCGCGTCCGGCTCGACCTGCCGTACGAGGAAGATTCCCGCGCCGAGGTCGACATGAACGTGGTCGCCACCGATGCGGGCACCTTCGTGGAGATCCAGGGCACCGGTGAGGGCGCCACCTTCCCGCGCGGCACCCTCGACAAGCTGCTCGACGTCGCCGTCGACGGCATCGCCACGTTGGTCGAGGCGCAGCGCACCGCGCTCGCCGAGCCGTACCCGGGCGAGCTCCCGACGGCCGAGTGACGGGCGGGGGAGGCGCCGCTATGGGCACGATCCTGCTCGCCAGCAACAACGCCAAGAAACTCGCCGAACTGCGCCGCGTGGTGGAGTCCGCCGGGATCACCGGGCTGGTGGTCCTCGGCCTTGGCGACATTGACCCGTACGACGAGCCCGTGGAAGACGGCGCGACTTTCGACGAGAACGCGCTGATCAAGGCGCGGGCCGCGGCTGCGGTCACGGGTCTGCCGTCTCTGGCCGACGACTCCGGACTCACCGTCGACGCCCTCAATGGCATGCCCGGCGTCCTTTCCGCACGATGGAGCGGCGGTAAAGGGGACGACGCCAACAACGAGTTGCTGCTTGCACAGTTGGCCGACGTGCCGACCGAGCGTCGCGGTGCCGCCTTCGTCTCGGTGTGCGCGCTGGTCGACCCGAACGGGGAGGACGCGGTCGCTCGCGGCGAATGGCGCGGCACCGTCGTCACGGCGCGGCGCGGCGCGAACGGCTTCGGTTACGACCCGCTCTTCGTTCCTGACGACAGTGTCGCGGCTGGCCGCACGTCCGCGGAACTGACTGCGGCGGAAAAGGATTCACTCAGCCATCGTGGCCAGGCGCTCGCCAAACTGGTGCCCGCACTGCGCGCGCTGGCGGTCGTGAACTGAGCCGCGCAGGAGGGTGAACGTCAGACGTCGAACGTCGCTTTGACGTCCTTCGCGCGGATGTGCTCGAACCAGAAGCTCAGGAACGGCACGGTGCCAGCCAGGCAGGTGATCACTGTCTTACCCGGCGACCACCGGACCTTCATAGCGAGATCGACCGTGGTGATCAGGTACACGACATAGATCCAGCCGTGCGCGATGGCGATGAGTGGGAATCCTGCTTTGTCGAAGCCGTACTCCGCGATCATGTTCGCGACCAGCAGGAGCAGCCAGACACCGGTGATCCAGGCCATGACCCGGTAACGGACCAGTGCGGCCTTGATCTTGTCCTTCGGTGTGGTCACGGCCGACGTGGCGTCCGCCTCGGTATTCTGGGCAGCGGAAGCCTGGGCAGCGGGGGTCAGCTCGGTCACGACGTTTCTCCTCGTTGGTGTGGGCGGTCGAGCTCGGAGAGGTACCGGTTGTACTCGCTGAGCGAAGGATCCTGCTCGCTGCTGGTCAACGCACTGATGCTCGAGTCCGCCGCCGTCGGACGCTCCGGCAGGATTCCTGCAGCGATCTCGGTGGGCCCGTTGCGATTACGCTCCTTGACGACTTCCTCCGGATTGGATTCCAGCACCACGAAACGCCGGTACGCCCAGAAGATAGCCACCGCGAACGCCGGCCACTGCAGCGCATACCCAAGGTTCTGCGCGGTGCCCGACGCCGACTCGAAACGCCCCCATTGCCACCAGCCGAGAGCCAGGCACGCGCACGAGGCGATCACGACGAGCGCGATCATCGCCGGGCGATGGCGCGTGGGAGCGGGACTGTTCACACATTCGACGGTACCTGCTCCGCCGATGTGATCTGCGCCCCGTCGTCGTCCAGGGTGGCTATAGCGGGGCGCCGTAGGATCGCAAGATCGCGATCGATTTGGGCCCAACGCCGTGGAGGGCGAGTAGTCCGTCGGCGTCACGACCGGCCAGATCGGACCAGTGGGTGATCCCGACCTCGGCGAGCGCCGAGGAGGCCGGTCGCCCGATCGGCGGCAGTGACTCGCCGACGACGGCAGCCCGGTGCGCGATGATCGCCCCCAGCAGATCTGCGTCGAACGGCTGGTCAAGCGGGAACCGGATGGAGCCTTTGGTCCTCGTGTAGTCGCTGAGCCGGTCGGCGAAGTCGACCAAGGCATCTCCGGCGGCGTACACGCCCACGTGTTTGGCGAAGCCGCCGAAATAGATCAGCGGCCGCCCGTGCAGCTGGAATGACAGCAGTCCGTAGCTGATCCCCTCCTTGGCTGTCGGCGCCAGCGCAGTCGTCCATCCGCGCAGCAGCTGCAACCGCTTCCGCGTTTCGCCATCGAACCGGGCGAGGTAGTCGTTGACCGGGGCTGTCATGAGGCTCAGGGTACGTGTGAGACCGCGAGTGCATCGCCTGCGTCACCATGAGTAAGCTGACCCTTACTTGCGCGGGAATGGAGACTGCATGGGTAAGGGCTTTCAAGGTGCGGTGATGCGTGCGCTCGGTGCCAAGGAGCATCTGGCCACCGTGATCACGGTGGAGCAGATTTCGTCGGCGGTCATTCGCATCTCCTTCGTCAGCGACACGCTGCTGTATCCGGACGGTGAGAAGCCCTCGGCGTGGGTGCGCGCCTGGTTTCCGGATGTGGAAGGCGGCAGCAAACAGTCCCAGCGTGGCTACACGCTGATGGACCCCGACCCGGCGACCGGATGTTTCTCCGTCTGCTTCCTCGTCCACGAGCCCGCAGGCCCCGCGTCGAGCTGGGCCCAGCACGCCCAACCCGGCGACGAACTCGTCGTGCAGCGCATGGGTGGCGACGGCTGGGAGCTCGACGATCCGCAGCCCGCCGGCTACCTCGTCTGCGGCGACGTCGCCGCATGGCCGGGCATCCGCTCGATCCTGCAGGGCGCACCGGTCGGCGTGCCCATCCGGGCGTTCATCGAGTACACGCACGACGACGATCGGCAGCTGGACCTGCCTGCGCGGCCCGAAATCGACCTTACGGTGACCTGGGTGCCCGGCCGCACCGACGGCCGCGCGCTGGTCGACGCCCTCGGCGATGCCGACTACCGCGGCTGGAAGTCGTGGGTCGCCGCCGAGAGCAAGGCCACCCGGCTGGTGAAGTCCAAGCTTTCCGGCGAGCACGGTCACAACAAAGGCACCATGCACGCCCAGGCCTACTGGATCGCCGGGCGGGCCATGGGTAAACATGCCGACGCTGCGGATCTGGCCAACGCCGCCGAAGCCGAGACTGCCGCCGTAGCACTCGAAGCCGATCCGGCATTTGCCGCCGGTCCGCTGCCGACCGCCCCCGCGGTGGCCGACGAATCAGTGCTGCGCCCGGCCCGCCCGGCCTTCATTCTGTCCGGCTTCATCGCGCTCATCCTGGCGGCGTTGGCCGTCGTCCCGCTCGTGCTGTTCGCCGAGCTGGCCCAGCGGTTGGTCGATGGCGCCGATCGCCAATCACTCGTCGGCCTGGCGGTCACCGGACTGCTGGTGATGGTCATCGGTGCCGTGTTGAGCGCGCTGCTGATCACCGTCCTGCACTTCTACGATCAGCATTTCGCAGCGGCGCTGCGGCGCAAGGTATTGGCGAAGTTCACTCGGCTGCCGCTGGGCTGGTTCCTCGGCCGCCGCCCGGCCGAGGTCCGCACGCTGGCCCAAGACGACATCGGTGCCCTGCACTACCTGGTCACCCATGCCGTCGTCGACCTGGTCACCGCCGTCATCACGCCGCTGGTGATCATCGGCTACCTGTTCTCGGTCAACTGGACGCTCGCGCTGGTGCTGTTGATACCGGTCGTCATCTACGTCGTGATGATCATGCAGATGGCCGCGGGCGACCGCCCGCGTCTGACCCGCATGCTCCAGTGGAATGCCGTGCTGCCCGGCGAAGCCGAGCGCTACATCGGCGCTCAGCCGGTCAGCCGCGTCTTCGGTGACGGCGCGACCGTCGACCTGCCCGGAGAGGTACGTGCCATGAGCGACTTCCTCAAGGATTGGCAGCACGTCACGATCGACCGCAAGAGCATCTTGCTGCAACTGAACCGTCCGATGACCTCGATGGTGATCGTCGCCCTCGCCGGTACTGCCCTGATCGTGGTGGGCTGGACGCCGGCCGGCGCGATCTTCCCCTTCTTGATTCTGGGTACCTCGTTCGGCGACCGGCTGATCGCCGCCTCCTACGCCGCCAACGGACTCCGTGAGGGTACGGCGGCCACGGCCTCACTCGACCTGCTCCTCACCACGCCCGAACTCGCGCAGGTGTCCGAGCCCGCGGCGCGCACCCCGGGTGTCGGTCCGGCAGCCGTCCGCTTCACTGATGTCTCGTTCGGCTACACCGCCGGTCGCACCGTGCTCGACGGTTTCTCGCTCGACCTCCCGGCCGGCGGCACCACCGCGGTGGTCGGGCCTTCGGGTGCGGGCAAATCGACGGTGGCGGCGCTCGCCACTCGTCTTTGGGATCCCGACACCGGTTCGGTAACGCTCGACGGCGTCGACTTGCGCTGCTACCGCGAGGACGAGCTGCGCAAGCAGATCGCCGTCGTCCTGCAGGACGTCCAGCTGGTGCGCGGCACCATCGCTGAGAACATCGCCCTCGGCCGACCGGATGCGACGCGCGCGGCGATCGTCGAGGCGGCGCGGACCGCGCACATCGCCGAGGTGATTGAGGCGCTGCCCGACGGCTATGACACGCACATCGAGCGGGACAGTCTGTCCGGCGGACAACGCCAGCGTCTCGCGATAGCACGCGCCATCCTCGGCGATCCGCGACTGGTAGTTCTCGACGAAGCCACCGCGGCTGCCGACCCAGACTCGGAATGGGAAGTGCGCCAGGGACTTTCGCGACTCCTAGCGGGCCGCACGGTGCTCGTCATCGCCCACCGTCTGCATACTGTCGCCCATGCCGACCTGATCGTCGTGCTCGACGAAGGCCGCATCGCCGAAAGCGGCACCCGGGACCAACTGCTCGCCGCCGGAGGCTTGTTTGCCCGGCTGCATGATCGCGCCATGGAGGCACTCGCATGATCTACTCCGATCTGGTCGCGGTCACCGGCCCCGCAGCCCGCCGCGACCGGGCCGTCTTCCTGGCACTGACGGTGACCTCCACCGTCCTGCAGGCCGCCTCCGTGATGACGCTGATCCCGGTACTGAACGCACTGTTCAGTGACCGCCCGGCGCACGCCTGGCCGTGGGTGGGCCTGCTGGTGGTGCAGCTGATCCTGGCGTGGACCGTCGATATCGTTGCCACCCGCGCGGGCCTCCGACTGGGCTTCGCGCTGATCGATTCCATCGAATCGGCCGGACTTTCGGCGATCCGGCGCCTGGATCCGGCCGAGTTGCACGGTAAGCGCGCCTCTGCACTCCGCGACCTTGTCAGCACCGCGATCTCCGAATCGGTGTCGGTGGTGGTGCTGCTCGGCTCGCCGCTCATTCGCGCGCTGCTGTTGACGCCCCTCCTGGCATTGCTGTTGCTGGCGGTCTCGTGGAAGCTCGCGCTGGTGGCCTTGGCTGGCGGCCTCGCGATGTTCGCGGCGCTGGTGGTGAGTCGGCGGGTGGTAGTGCAGTCCGAAGACGCGTACGCCGACGGCAACCGCGAGCTCGACGACCAGGTCCTGGAGTTTGCCTGGGCGCAGCCGACACTGCGCGGTGCTGGTGTGGGCACCGGCACGCTCGATAACGTCGTGGCCGGTTCTCGGGCCCGCGGACTCAAGCTGCTGGCGTGGCAGATTCCCGGAGAGATCCTGTTCTCCGTCATCATGCAGCTGGTGCTGCTGGCGTTCGGGGTGACGACCGGGGTGCTGTATCTGAACGGGGAGATCTCCGGGATCACCGCCGCCGCGATGATCGTCGTGCTGCTGCGCATCGTAGAGACCACCGGCTCGTTGTCACTGCTGTCCACACCGTCGGCCAGTGCAGCGCGGGTGCTCTCCGAAGTCCGCGGGCTCGTCGACGAAGAAGCTGCCGCCGGTGGTCCTGCGGTCGCTGCCCTCCCGGTCGGCGACGGCCGGGCCCGCGCGCTGACCGTTGCCGGAGTCGACTTCACCTATCCGGACGGCACTCGTGCACTGAATGACGTACAGATAGTGGTGCCCGCGGGCGAGATCACCGTCGTGGTCGGCGGCTCCGGCTCAGGCAAATCGACGCTACTCGACGTGCTCGCCGGGCTGCGGGATCCGTCCGCCGGTGCAGTGCTCCACGACGGTGGGCCGACCACCGCAGCGCAGCGTCTGGCCGAGGGGTCGGTGGTCTTCCAGACCACCGCGCTTCGCCCCGGCACGCTCCGTGCAAATATCGGCGACGTCTCCGATACGGCACTGGCTCAGCTCGCCGGAAGTGCGCAGCTCACCGAGCTGCTCGAGACGTTGCCGGCGGGCTGGGATTCGCGTGTGGGGGAGGCAGGCAATGCGCTCTCCGGTGGCGAGCGTCAGCGCGTCGGACTGGCCCGCGCATTGGCCAAGCGCGCCGGCGTGCTCCTGGTCGACGAGGCCACTTCCGCCCTCGACGCGATCACCGAACGGGCGGTCGTCGACGCGCTCAACTCAGTGCGCGGCCAGCGCACCATGGTCATCGTCACCCACCGCCCGGCACTGGTCGCCCTGGCCGATCAGGTGGTGGTGCTCGATCGCGGCCGGGTTGCCGACGCAGGCAGCGTTGACGAACTCCTGGCGCGCGGCGGGGTCTTCGCCGAGCTGTGGAGCCGCTGGCGCGAGTCGGAGAGCTGGCAAGTCAAGGAGAGCTGGCAAGTCAAGGCGGACTGACCGCGGCCGGGGCCAGCCGTTGTGGTGCGCAAGAAGGGACTTGAACCCTCACGTCCGAAGACACTGGAACCTAAATCCAGCGCGTCTGCCAATTCCGCCACTCGCGCGTGCGACGATCAGATTACCTGGTCCGGCGTACCAGTATCGCGGCGGCCGGTCGGTCGTCGAGGGCACGGTACTCGTGGGTGCCGTCGGTAGAGGTGCAGGACTGACCGGCGGACAGTTCGGTCTTGCCGATACCGAGGCGTCCGGCGGTGACCAAAAGATGCTCGGTGCCGTCCGGCCACGACTGGCCCACCGCCGCGGGCTCGAGTCGAAGATGGTAGATCCGGGTATTCACACCGTCGTCATGGTGGGTGTCGAGCAGCCTCAGGCTGGCGCCCTGAGCCGCCCCCTGAGCTTGTCGAAGGGTCGCGCCGACGATCGCACCCTGAGCCTGTCGAAGGGTTGCCCCCAGCACCGTTAATGCCGTGAGCGCCCAGCCTCCGCCCTTGCCGGACTCGTCCGGAGTGTCCTCGGTGGCAACTGTCAGTGCGCTGAGCGAAAGATTTCGCGCCAAGCGCGCTTCTTCGAGTCGCGCGCCGAGGAGTCCGTGGAGTTCGCTCTTCGTCACGCCGACGAGGTTAGCGCGCCGCCCGCCTGGTCGTCGCGGCGGGAGCGGTCGCCTGCGGCGCCACGGGCTTGGTCGCCTGCGGCGCCACGGG
>NZ_JBAQWU010000351.1:0-1530 GCF_049299075.1 Gordonia sp. (in: high G+C Gram-positive bacteria) | reverse complement strand
TCCGGTCACCAAGTCCAAGGTCACCTCGGAAGGGGAGACCGTGATGACGTTGCTGCTCGACGTCGTCGCGGCCAAGGGGTACGAGAAGAACACGTACTTCCATCAGGCGAACCGCTTTATCGGCTGGCTCCCGCGACTGGAAGGCACGGTCCACGTCAATGTGGCGCAGATCCTCAAGTTCATGCCGAACTACCTGCTCAACCCGGCGGAGTATCCGGCGATCGGCACCCGGCGCGAGGCCGCCGACGACGCCTTCTTCTTCGCGCAAGGCCCGGTCGGCGGCGCCGGAAAAGTACAGTTCGCCGACTGGACTGCGGCCTACGAGGCTCGACTCGACATGGCGAATGTGGGTGTCTTCTACGGACAGGCGAAGGCATTGCAGGCGCTGTTGACCACCGCGCCGCCGAGCGCAGAACAACAAGGTGACCTCGACTTCGTGCTCACCATCGGCCACCTGTTCACGCTGATCGTCTACGGGCAGCTGATTCTGGAGCAGGCGGCCCTGATTGGCATCGATGATGACGTCGTCAATCGGATCTTCGATTTTCAGGTCCGTGATTTCTCGGCTTATGCGGTCGCGCTGTACGGCAAGGGTTCGGCAACTCCGGAGCAGCAGGAGTGGGCGCTCGGTGCGGTGGCCCGTCCGGTCGCCGATCCGGAGGGGTTCGACCGCGTGTGGCAGCAGGTGAAGGCCCTCGACGGCGCATACACGTTCCCCGCGTAGCCCGAGGGCCGTGTCGAAATCACACCGCCAATCAGCAAGCCAGCGCGGATAGCGTGGCGGGCAGGATCTCTTCGCACCGATGATCGATCTTGAGGTCGGCCAGCCGGTCGCCCCGGGTCTCGCCGCGGTTCACGATCAGCACCGGCTTGCCGCTCTTGGCGGCGTGCCGGACGAACCGCAGTCCGGACATCACGGTCAGCGAGCTTCCCAGAACCAGGACGGCGTCGGCGTCGTTGACCATCGAATATCCCTGTGCGACAACGTCTTTGGGAACGTTCTCGCCGAAGTAGACGATGTCCGGCTTCAGTGTTCCGCCGCAGCGAGGGCAGGCCACCGCCACGAACGAGGCGGTGTCATCGAGCACTGCATCCGCGTCGGGCGCCACCTCGATGGCACCCCGGCCGGCGACACGGGCGCGGAATCCCGGGTTCGCACGTTCCAGGTCTGCGTCGAGCACGTGCCGGGACAGTCGGTGGTCACAATCGAGGCAGACGACGCGACCGTATGAGCCATGCAGATCCAGAACCCGGCGCGAGCCCGCCTTCAGGTGGAGCATGTCGACGTTCTGGGTTAGTACCCCGGTCACCAGGCCGACGGCTTCCAATTCGGCGAGGGCGCGGTGTGCGGCATTGGGCGCGGCGGCGTCCATGTGGCGCCAGCCGAGGTGATTGCGTGCCCAGTAGTGGCGCCGGAAGTCCGCTGAACTCAGGAACATCTGGATCGTCATCGGCGTGCGTGGCGGCGATCCGGGGGAGCGATAGTCGGGAATTCCCGACGGGGTGGACAGGCCCGCCCCGGTCAATGCC
>NZ_JBAQWU010000350.1:0-9983 GCF_049299075.1 Gordonia sp. (in: high G+C Gram-positive bacteria) | reverse complement strand
ACCCTCCCGCGCCGCTCCTCGGTTCGAGCGCCCTATCTCGGTTCCCACGCCCTCCCTGGAGGGAGGGTGAGCGGCGATAGGGCGCTCGAACTGTCGGCGGGCGCGGCAGCGGCCCAGCCGCTGATGCGGGTCAGTCCAACTCTTCGAGAAGCAGGTAGCCGGCCAGCATGCGTTTGAGTTCACGGACGGTCTGCTCGTGGTCGTGGCCGTCTTGTACGGAGAAGCTCAGCAGCGAATACGCGGTGTGCACCAGGACCTGCGCCATCATCTCGCGCCGCTCGCGTTGACTCGGGGTGAGCGGCGCGAGGATTCGGGCGACCTGCTCGGCCAGGATGCGCTCGTTGAGCGAGGCGGTCAGCCGGGTGGCGGGGGTCGACTGCACGGCGAGCCAGACGGCGCGACGGGACGGGTCGGTGCGCCACAGGCTGGCGAGGTGGTCGAGAAACTTCTCCAGCAGTACCGGCCATTCCAGCGACGGGATCTCCGAGGCGAAGGCGGTCAGCTCGTCGCGCACGGCGGCGGTGTCGACGCGGTCGAGCTCGCAGACGATCACGTACTTGTTCGCGAAGTACTGGTAGAGCGTGCCGATCGGGACGTCCGCCCGGACGGCGACCTGCTCGCAGGTCAGCGAGTCCAGACCGTCGTCGATCAGCACCTGGCGGGCGGCCGCGAGAATGTCGTTGAATCTGCGGCGGCTGCGTTCCTGGGTCGGCCGTTTCCGCGGGAGAAGCGGCTCCGGCGTCACCGTCACAGGTTCAGGTCGCGGCGCAGCTTGGCGACGTGCCCGGTGGCGCGCACGTTGTACTGGGCGGCGGCGATGCGGCCCTGTTCGTCGATCAGGAACGTCGACCGGATCACGCCCTGCACCACCTTCCCGTACAGCTTCTTCTCGCCGAAGGCGCCGTAGGCGGTCAGCACGCCCTTGTCCGGATCGGAGAGCAGCGGGAAGGTCAACTCGTCGCGGGCGACGAACTTGGCCAGCTTCTCCGGCTTGTCGGGGGAGATGCCGATGACGTCGACGCCTTCGCCGCTCAGATCGGCGAGGTTGTCACGGAAGTCGCACGCCTGCTTGGTGCACCCGGGGGTCATCGCGGCGGGGTAGAAGTACACAATCACCCGCTTGCCCAGGTAATCGGTGAGCGAGACCTGCTTACCGTCGGCGTCGGGCAGGGTGAACTCGGGAGCGATGTCTCCGACCTCGAGCCGGACTTGATCAGCCATGGGCTCACCCTATCGGGTCGGCCCGGTAGGCTCGAACAGGTTGCGGGCGCCGCGCCCGCACCGGTGGAGACACCGGACCAGCCGACAACACCGTGGAGGATCGCGTGGCCGACGACACCCAACGCATCGAGCAGGAGATCGCGCAGGCGCGCGAGGAACTGGCGGCGACCCTGGATCAGCTCGCCGTACGGGCGAACCCGCAGCGCATCGCCGACGACGTCAAAGGCCGCGCGGTCGCCTTTCTGCAGACCCCGCCGGTCAAGTACACCCTGATGGGTTTGGCCGGGCTGAGCGTCGTGATCGTCGTTCGGAAGAACCTCAAGCGCTAGTCGCCGTGCAGCCGCGCCCGAAGAAAATGGTTTGCGACCAGCCGATTTCGCATGCGCGTCGGTTGCCTGTTACTGTTTCTTCTCGCAAGGCCAAGCGCCATTAGCTCAATTGGCAGAGCAGCTGACTCTTAATCAGCGGGTTCGGGGTTCGAGTCCCTGATGGCGCACCAGAAGAACACTCCTCACCGCATTGGTGAGGAGTGTTTATTACGTTGACCAGGCGGTATGTAAATCACAATGAGGTGATTTGTCACGTTATCGCGTGTGGCGGTACTGCGGTCCGCTTGGTATTCTGGTGGAAACTCTGCGGAGACGGTGCGTACTCGGGGGTACGTGCCGGAGACCGTGCGGAACGCGCGCGGGATCAGTTGATCAGTTCAGTTTGGAGCATCATGGCTTTCACCCGCCTGCGCGGCCGTCGTAACTCGTCCCCGCGGACGGCGTTCACCAAGACGGCGGCGATCAGTATTCTCGCCGCGGCGTCGGTCGCCCTCAGCGCCTGTAGTGGGGGATACAACGACCAGGTGCATGCCTCCGGCGAGTTCATTGACATGGTTCGGCCGGCAATCTCGGTCACCGACGGCAACGGCAAGCCGATCGCCAAGGACGCCGTCGGTGTGGAGCCGGGCCAGAAGGTTGTGGTGACCGCGTCCGACGGTGCTCTGAACGGGGTCCGCATCGACAAGGTCGACGGTACGCAGGTCAAGGGCATCCTGAGCGAAGACGGCGCCACCTGGACCAGCGACGAACCGTTCGGTTACGACCGTCGGTACACCGTGCAGGTCGAGGCGCTTGGCGTCGGCGGCAAGACCACGACCAGTCAGTCCTTCACCACGCAGGCGCCGAACAATCTAACCCAGGCTTACATCATGCCGAGTAAGGGCGAGACCGTCGGAATTGCCCAGACCGTGGGCGTGCGCTTCGATGAGCCGATCCCGAACCGAAAGGCCGCGCAGGACGCCATCAAGATCACCACCACGCCGGCCGTTGAGGGCGCGTTCTACTGGATCAGCTCGTCGGAGGTGCGCTGGCGCCCGCAGCACTTCTGGCAGCCGAACACCAAGGTCGACGTCGAGGTCAACACGTACGGCATCAACCTCGGTGACGGCCTGTTCGGTGCCGAGAACGTGAACTCGGACTTCACCGTCGGCCGGGCGATGACGCTGGAAGCCGATGACAACACCAAGACCGTCGTCATCAAGAAGGGCGACGAGGTGATCCGCACCATGCCGACGTCCTTTGGCAAGCCGGGCCACACCACCCCCAACGGCATCTACATGATCGGCGACCGTCTCGACCACATCGTCATGGACTCCTCCACCTACGGTGTGCCGATCGGCGCGGCCGAGGGCTACCGCACGCCGGTCGACTGGGCGGTGCAGATGTCTTACAGCGGCATCTACCTGCACGGCGCGCCGTGGTCGATGTGGGCGCAGGGCAATACCAATACGTCGCACGGCTGCCTCAACCTCAGTCCGGATGACGCGATGTGGCTGGTCCGCAACACGCTTCGCGGCGATCCGGTGACGGTGCGCAATACCGGCGGCGAAACGCTCGATGGCACCGAGGGACTAGGCGATTGGAATATTCCGTGGTCGGTGTGGCAGAAGGGCAACGCGACCGACAATCGCTGACGCCAGCGGGGTCGCGCTAGAACCTGGCCCGCGGTAACCCTGACATTGACCAATGGTTAGGATTCGCGGCGTACCCAGTTTCTGTTCTAGTTAGGCGGCATCGACAAATGGCCAAGTCCTCGTGGGAAACCGAAGAGCTGACCGCGCTGCGTGAAATGGCTCGCGCGTTTTTGGCGAAGGAGGTCGTCCCGAACGTCGAACGCTATCGCGAGCAGCATCACGTTGACCGGGACCTCTGGACCAAGGCGGGCGAGGTCGGACTGCTGTGCATGTCGATTCCCCAGGAGTACGGCGGCGGCGGAGGTACCTTTGCGCACGAGGCCGTGCTGATTGAGGAGCAGACCCGCACCGCGGACTCGTCGTGGGGCGTCAGCCTTCACAACGGCATCATCGCGCACTACATCCTGGGCTACGGCACCGAGGATCAGAAGAAGGCGTGGTTGCCCAAGCTTGCGTCCGGCGAATGGGTCGGCGCGATCGCGATGACCGAACCGGGCACCGGCAGCGACCTACAGAGCATCACTACCAAGGCCGTCAAAGACGGCGACGACTACGTGATCGACGGTAACAAGACCTTCATCACCAACGGTGGTCAGGCTGATGTGGTGATCACCGTGGTCAAGACCGATGCCGGTGCGGGTGCAAAGGGCATCTCGCTGGTCGTGGTGGAGACCGATCGGGAAGGCTTCAGTCGCGGCCGGATCCTGGACAAGGTGGGCATGAAGGGTCAGGACACCGCCGAGCTCAACTACACCGGGGTGCGGGTCCCGCAGTCGAATTTGCTGGGTGACGCCGAGGGACTCGGCTTTGTTCAGCTGATGCAGCAGTTGCCACAGGAACGGCTGATCATCGCAGTGGGCGCGGTGGCAGGTATGGAGACCGCGCTCGAGCAGACCGTCGCGTACACCAAGGACCGCACCGCATTCGGTCGGCCGATCTTTGGCTTCCAGAACACCAAGTTCAAGCTCGCCGAGGTGGCCACCGAGGCCCATATCGCCCGGGTCTTTCTCGACGATTGCCTGGCCAAGCACTTACGTGGCGAACTGGACATCCCGACGGTAGCGATGGCCAAGTGGTGGACCACCGAGAAGGCCATGGAGATCGCCGATACTTGTCTGCAACTGTTCGGCGGCTACGGCTACATGAACGAGTACCCGATCGCCCGGATGTGGGCCGACGCTCGTGTCCAGATGATTTACGGCGGCACCAACGAAATCATGAAGGAAGTCATCAGCCGATCGCTGTGATCTACGGCCCGTGCCCTCGCGCATGCGTGTCGTGAGTCACAATGGGGTTGCGCGCTCCGGAGGTCCGGGGTGCGGGAGATGCGGAGGCTGGTCTTGGGAACGATCGTTTTGGCGGAGGCACGGACCGACACCGAACGGGCAGCAATTGACTCGTGGGCGGCGATGCACCATCCGCACGCCGGAGTCAGGACAATCGGCGAGATTGACGTCGAGGAGTTGCCCGACGACACCGAGCTACTCCCGGTGCGCGTGGTGTGGCTGCCTCCGGTGCGTGCTGGCGAGCGCCGGGTAGCCGCCGTCGACGCCGTGCTGTTGTCTAATCCGCGCCGCCCACCGGCCTGGCGGCAGGCGTCGATCCGTCGACGCCATCCCGACCGCGTGCAGGTGGTGGCCGGGGCGCCAGCGTCGATCGCCGAACTGCGCGCCCCGTACGTCGAGCATCAGGCCGAAGGGGAATCGTTCGAGGCTTTCGTCGGCATGCGCGCTGCGCTCGCGGCCGAGCGGGCCGAACTTGAATTGGTCGGGGACCGGTACAAGGTGCCGCGGCTGGTGGCCGAGCAGATCTCGTCGTCGGCTCGTTTCCAGCAGGCGTGCGCCGACTTGGCGGCCGAACTCGGGCGCCCGGCCGCCTCGGTGGCGCAGGAGGCCACCGACAAGATGAGCTCGTTCGTGGCCACCCAGAGCCGACTGATGAACGACGTCTTCGACTCCACCTTCAGTCGCCTGTACGAGCGGGCATGGACGGTCTCGGTCGATCTGGACACGCTCAGCAAGCTGCGCGCCCAGAATGAGAAGACCTCGCTGGTCTTCTTGCCGTCCCATCGCTCGTATGTGGACACTTTGGTGCTGGGGTCGATTCTCCGCGAGCACAATTTTCCGCCGAACCTGGTGCTCGGTGGCATCAATTTGGCCTTCTGGCCGATGGGCCCGATCGCACAGCGGGCGGGCACCATCTTCATTAAGCGGCAGTTCGGCACCGATCCGGTCTACAAGCTCGCCATGCGGTCCTACTTGGCGTTCATCGTCCTCAAGCGATTCAACCTCGAGTGGTACATCGAGGGTGGGCGCAGCCGGACCGGCAAGCTGCGCCCGCCGATGATGGGTTTGCTCGCCTACGTCGCCGAAGCCGTCGAGTCGCTCGACGATGCCGATGCCACCATCGTGCCGACCTCGATCGTTTACGATCAGCTGCCCGAGATCGCCGCGATGGCGCAGGAGTCGGCCGGCGGTGCCAAGCGCCCGGAAGACCTGAAGTGGCTGTGGAAGTATGCGCGCGGTCAGCGCGAGCACCGCGGTGAGGCACGGGTCCGGTTCGGCGAGCCCTTCTCGCTCCGGCAGGCGCTCAGCGAGTCCGGTGACGGCCGCGCGCGGTTGGAGAAGGTCGCGTTTAAGGTGATGGACGAGATCAACGCGGCGACGCCGATCTCGGCGACGTCGCTGGCCGGTTTCGCACTGCTCGGTGCGCGCGATCGGGGGTACACCGCCGCCGAAATCGAGGCGACCCTCGCCCCACTGCTGGGCTACATCGCCGATCGCGGTCTGCCCGGACCCGACCCGTCGTTGTGTCGTGGGCTCGGTCTGCTGACCACCTTGGGGGAGCTGACCGATGCGGGGGTCCTCACGATGTTCGATGGCGGACCCGAGCAGGTCTGGTCGATCGCGCCCCACAACCATCCGGTCGCCGCCTATTACCGCAACGGTGCGCTGCACCACTTCGTCGACCGCGCCATCGTCGAGGTGGCCATGCTGGCCGTGGCCGATGGCACCATCCTGGCCGGGCTGGCCCCGGTATCGAGCGCTGAACACCCGTCGGACGTGGTGCTCGACGTCGCGCGGCAGGAGGCGCTGCGCATCCGTGACCTGTTGAAGTTCGAGTTCTTCTTCCCGGCCAAGGATGAGTTCTTGCGTCGGCTGGCCGGTGAGCTCGATCTCCTGGCTCCGCAGTGGCGGACGGTGGAGCACACGCAAGAATGGGTGTACGAGGAGTTGTTCGCCAATGCCGGGAAACTCTTCGCGCGGCGCACCCTGCAGACCTTCTTCGATGCGCAGCTGGTGGTCGCCACCTACCTGGTTTCGCGCGCTGGCGCGCGGGTGGAGAAGGAGGCGGTGGTGGCTGATTGCCTCGGCCTCGGTCGTCAGCTGAGCCTGCAGGATGTCATTTCCAGCAAGGATTCGGTGTCGAAGGACCTCTACGACGCCGCGTATATGCTGGCGGCGAACCGCGGGGCCGTAGGTGACGGATCATCCGAGGATCAGCAGGGTGCCCGGGACCAGTGGCTCGCCGAGGTGCAGGAACTGCGCGGACGACTCAGCCGGATCGCGGCGATCGAGGCAGAACAGGAGAAGGACCAGTGAGTGCGCTCGCCGACCGGCTGAAGGAAATCCGGGAGGCCCCCGCCGGTGATCAGATAGCGGCATTCTTCGACTACGACGGGACGCTGATTGAGGGCTTCTCCGCCGTCGACATCCTGAAGGCCCGGATCGCCAGCCTCGACTTCACCGCCGGGGAGGTGCGCGATGCGGTGATGATCGGTCTGCGCGGCTGTACCTCTGAACAGGACTACGCCGAGGTACTCAAGGCCACCCGGCCGGCGTTCGCTGGCCGGACGTACGACGAGATGCTGGAGTTCGGCCGCGACCTGTTCAAATCCTCGACTGCGGCCAAACTTCGTCCGCAGATGTGGCAGGTGATCCGGGCGCATCGCGAGCGCGGCCACCGGATTGTGATCGCTTCGTCGGCCACCCGGTTTCAGATCGAGCCGATCGCGGCCGAGATCGGTGCCGATCGGGCGCTGGCCACCGATGTGGAGGTCGTCGACGGCATCGTGACCGGTCGCGTGCTCGGGCGACCGTTGTGGGGTCCGGGCAAGGCGGCGGCGGTGCGTAAATTGGCCCGGGAATGGGATCTGGACTTGTCGGCGTCGTTTGCCTACTGCGACGGCAATGAGGATGTGCCCTTCCTGGAATCGGTGGGGAAGCCGGCGGCAGTCTCCCCGCAGAGTGAACTGCGCGGGGTCGCCGAAACCCGCGGCTGGCCGATCCTTGACCTGCGTAACCCCAGCTACAACACGCTCGGAATGGTGGCCCGCACTGGAGCCTTCTACGGTAGTTTCTTCGGCGGCGCTGCCCTCGGCGTGGTTCGGGGCTTGTTCTCCGACGATCGCACCGCGGCTATGCAGTCCGGTGTCGCCGAAGGCCTTGACGTGGGTTTTGCGCTGGCGGGCGTCGATGTCGACGTGCTGTCTGGCGCTGAGTACCTGACGTCGGCGCGGCCATGCGTCTTCGTCTTCAACCATCAGTCGAAGCTGGACCTGCCGGTGATGATCCACCTGGTGCGCGGGGAGGCGACCGGTGTGGCTAAGCGGGAGGTCGGCAACCTGCCGGTCTTCGGCCAGATCCTCGACGCTGGCGGGGTGGTGTTCATCGACCGGGCAAACTCCGGAAAGGCCATCGAGCAGCTCGAACCGGTGGTGGACAAGATCCGGGACGAGGGCTTCTCCTTGGTGGTGTCGCCGGAAGGCACCCGCTCGGCGACGCCGCGTATCGGGGCGTTCAAAAAGGGGCCGTTCCATATCGCCATGCAGGCCGGGGTGCCGGTTGTGCCGGTGGTGTTGCGCAACGCCGGCGAGGTGATGTGGCGCGGCGCGCAGCTGATCAAACCTGGCACCGTGGAGGTGCGCGTGCTGCCGCCGGTGGACACCTCAGCGTGGCGGCCGGAGACAGTGGGTGAGCACGCCGACGCAGTGCGCGAACTCTTCATCGCGGCCCTGACCGATTGGCCGGTGACCGCCTTTGACGACGGCCGAATGACCCGAACGCGCACCGTATTTGAGTGGCAGGAGAACGCCGATGACTGAGCCCGCGCAAAACGACAAGCCGCTGGACTGGGCCGCCGATCCGCACCTGAGCCCGGTGGACACGGTGATGTGGCGCGGTGACTCCGATCGTCGGCTGCGATCGACAATTTCCATGCTGGAGATCTGGGACTGCGCACCAGACTGGGACCGGTTGGTGGCAGCACACGAGTGGGCCAGCCGCATGGCGCCGCGTTTCCGGGAGCGGGTGATCGAGTCGCCGCTGCAGGCCGGAACCCCGAGCTGGTCGGTGGACCCCGACTTCGATCTGCACTATCACTTACGTCGTATCCGGTTGGGCGGCGACGAGTCGATGACGGAGCTGCTGCGCACCTGCGAGCAGCTGGCGATGACCCCGCTGGACCCGGCTCGGCCGCCGTGGGAGGGCTACCTCATCGAGGGTCTGCCCGGCGGTCGGACCGCGTACTTCGTCAAGGCGCATCACGCGCTGACTGACGGGCTGGGCGCGATCATCGGGCTGGCCCAGTTACATTCGACTACTCGTGACCCGATCCCCGGCAAACCGCAGCCGCCGGTTCCCGAACCGGGCGGACCGTCGGCGCTCGACGTCTTCAAACGGCAATTGGGCGAGGAAGCGCGTCGCGTCCCGACGCTGGCCGGGAAGGTGTTCGACGGGGCGGTCGCACTGATGCGACCGAAGGAGGCGCTGTCCCGGGTGTTGCGGTACGGCCGGTCGGTGCCGCGCGTGGCTGGCCTGATCAGTCCGCCCGGTTCGCCGTTGCTCGCTGGGCGTAGCATTTCCTGGCGCTTCGCCGCCTTCGACATTCCTTTCAGCTCACTCAAAGCAGTGTCGGCAGCCACCGGTGCATCGATCAACGATGTCTATCTCGGCGGCCTGATCAGTGGTTTCCGCCTGTACCACCAGCGGCTCGATGCGATGGTCGAGGCGATCCCCGTCGCCATTCCGATCTCGGTGCGCACCGATGACGATCGGTCTGGCGGCAACCGCATCGCCGTCGGACGGTTGGCCGGACCGATCGGGATCGACGACCCATTCGAGCGGGTACTGACTATCCGTGAACAGGTGCGCGCCGCGCGCGCCGAACCGGCGGTGGACGTGTTCAACACGGCCAGCCCGGTGCTGGCTTGGTTGCCGGGTCCGGTGCTTGCGCAGTTCAGCGGAACCACGGCGGGCAACGATCTGCAAGCCTCCAACGTGCCCGGAATTCCCTGGGATACCTATGTGGCCGGTGCGAAGGTCGAGCGGATGTTCCCGTTCGGGCCGCTGCCCGGCTGCGCGATGATGGCGACGATGATCACCCACAACGGGGTCGCCTGCCTCGGCCTCAACTTCGACGCCGCCGCGATTGGTGACCCGGACCTGTTCGCCGAGTGTCTGATCGCCGGATTCGACGAGATGCTCGGACTCGCCGCCGAGGAGAGCGGCGCACTGGGGGGCCTGACTCCGCTGACCTGAGCGGCGATCCTACGGATTCGCGTATGAGGCCAGGAATTCGGTCAGCATCTTGGCGGTCACCGGCCGGGGCAGCGCCTCGATGGCGGCGATCACGGCGGGGAGGTCCAGTGCTTCGCCCGCGGTGGAGGGATCAGTGTGCGGATCGATGCCCGCCCCGGTTAATGCTGCGGCGACGGCCTCCGATGGCAGGCCGACGACATCATCAACCGTGACGCTGCCCTCGGCAAAAGCCGCGGCCAGCGCGGCCAGCGCGTCGGGGG
>NZ_JBAQWU010000349.1:0-3570 GCF_049299075.1 Gordonia sp. (in: high G+C Gram-positive bacteria) | reverse complement strand
GACAAGCGTGATCTGCCCGGGCAACTGTGCGCGTTCACCGCGAATGTGCTGCGCGCCGAAGCCGCGCAGGCCCCCGGCTACTACGACCTCATCCACTCGCACTATTGGTTGTCCGGGCAGGTCGGTTGGCTTGCGCGGGACCGATGGCGGGTGCCGCTGGTGCACACCGCACACACCCTGGCCGCCGTGAAGAACGCAGCACTGGCCGACGGTGACGCCGCCGAGCCGATGGGCCGGGTGATCGGCGAACAGCAGGTGGTGGCCGAAGCTGACCGGCTGATTGCGAACACCACGACCGAGGCCGCCGAGTTGATCGACTACTACGACGGTGACCCGAACAGGATCGACGTGGTCGCGCCGGGCGCGGATCTGGACTGCTATGCGGCCGGCCCCCGGGCTGCCGCGCGCGCGGCGCTGGGGTTGGAGGCGGACGCGGTCTACGTGACCTTCGTCGGGCGGATCCAGCCGCTGAAGGCGCCCGACGTGCTGCTGGCCGCGATGGCCCCGCTGATTCGCGGTGACGCCAGCGGGCGGCTCCGGCTGCTGATCGTCGGCGGACCGTCGGGAACCGGCCTGGAGCGGCCGACCGCGCTGGTCGATCTCGCGGTCGAACTCGGCGTCGTCGACCGGGTCGATTTTCTGCCGCCGCAGGCGCCGAGGCAGCTTGCCGACGTCTACCGTGCAACGAACCTGGTCGCCGTGCCGAGCTTCTCCGAGAGCTTCGGACTCGTCGCCATCGAGGCGCAGGCGAGCGGGATTCCGGTGATCGCAGCCGACGTCGGCGGCCTCGGCGTGGCGGTCCGCGACGGCGTGACCGGACGCCTGGTGCCTGGGCACGACATCGACCGGTGGACCGCCGAACTGGGCACACTGCTCGACGATCCCGGCCGCTGTGCGCGCTACGGAGCCGCCGCCGTGCAACACGCACAGAACTTTTCCTGGGAGCACACCACCGACGCCCTGCTCGCCTCGTACAGCGCGGCCATCGATGATTTCCCAGACAGTCCGCACCGCCGAGTCCCCGCGGGCCGCCGCGGCTGGCACTGGCTCAAAAACCGACCGAGGATGACAACATGACTGACTCTGCCGCAGCGAATCTGGCCGCACTGGAGGCGGCACTCACCGAATCCGGCATCGACTACGAGCGCAAAGCCTCCGGTTCCGCGCGAGCTGCGCACCTCGTCGTCGAACTGCCCGGCGAGAAGAAACTGAAGACCACGGTACTGCTGACAACCGGTGCGCACGGGGTCCGCGTCGAGGCTTTTGTGTGCCGCCACGCCGATGAGAATCACACGGCCGTGTACCGCTACCTGCTGGTGCGGAACCGGCGGTTGTACGGCGTGGCGTACACGCTGGACAACGTCGGTGACATCTATCTGATCGGCCGGATTTCGGGGGAGGCACTGACGCCCGGGGAGGTAGACCGGGTACTCGGCCAGGTGCTGGAAGCCGCCGACGGCGACTTCAACAAGATCTTGGAGATCGGCTTCCTCACCTCGATTCACCGCGAGTGGGCCTGGCGCACCGCGCGCGGCGAACCGATGAAAAATCTGGAGGCCTTTGCGCATCTGATCGACCCGGACCGGCTGCCGGAGATCAGTCCGCTACCCGGTGATGGGGAGCCCGCCGCTCTGCACGAGGCGACCCCGGGCGGCGGTGAGATGGACTGACGCGGCCAGGTGGGGGCAGTGTGGCCCGCCTCCCGCAGCGAACATAAAGTGAGGGCGGTTACTGCGGCACCCCAGAAGTGACGCGGAACCTTGCCAATCTGCGTTGCTGCGATTGGGCGGCATACAACCCGACGAAGGATGTTCATGAGCTTCCGCAACCCCTACGACGACGTCGAGATCCCGAACCTGTCCGTGTACGACTATCTGTTCGGTTCAATCGCCGAAACAGACCTCGAGCGCACCGCGCTGATCGACGCGCGTACCGGTGCGACCACCACCTACCGTCAGCTAATCGGCTCGATCGACGCGGCGGCCGGTGCGCTGGCCGCCCGCGGTATCGGCGTCGCCGACGTGGTGGCGATCCTCTCCCCGAACGTGCCGGTTTTTGCCACGATCTTCCATGGCGTGCTCCGCGCCGGTGCCACGGCGACGACGCTCAACGCGCTCTTCACCGAGAAGGACATCGCTAAGCAGTTGGTCGACTCGCAGGCCAAGATGATCATCACGATCTCGCTGCTGTCGCCGCAGGCCATCGCCGCGGCCAAGGAAGTCGGCCTGCCGGACGAGAACATCATCATCCTCGACGGGGAAGGTCAGGCCGCCACCGGACATCCGAACGCGGCGGACCTGCTGGGCTCCGGCGAGCCTGCTCCGGAGGCCACCTTCGATCCGGCCACGCACCTGGCCGTGCTGCCGTACAGCTCGGGCACCACCGGCAACCCGAAAGGTGTGATGCTCAGCCACCGCAACCTGGTGGCCAATGTTGCGCAGATCGAACCGCTCAACGGCATGACCGCTGACGACGTCGTGCTGGCCGTGCTGCCGTTCTTCCACATCTACGGGATGACCGTGCTGCTCAACGCGGCGCTCAAGGCGCGCGCCTCGCTGTTCGTGATGCCGCGCTTTGACATGATCGAGTTCCTGGAAGGCATCCAGAACCACAAGATCACCTACGCGTTCATCGCGCCGCCGGTGGCCGTCGCGTTGGCCAAGCACCCGGTCGTCGACAAGTACGACCTCTCCTCGGTGCACACCATGATCTCCGGCGCCGCACCGCTGGATGCCGAGCTGGGCCAGGCCGTCGCCGACCGCCTGAACCTGCGCATGCTGCAGGGCTACGGGATGAGCGAGCTCTCGCCGGTGAGCCACATCATCCCGTTCGACGGCGGCGAGCAGATCCGCGGCAAGCTGGCTCCGCTGGCGTCGGTCGGCTGGGCCGTCCCGAACACCGAGAACCGTCTGGTCGATCCGGCGACCGGCGACGACATCGACATCCCGGCCGAGGGCGTCTCGGCGCCCGGTGAGCTGTGGGTGCGCGGTCCGAATGTGATGGTCGGCTACCTGAACAATGACGCGGCGACCGCCGCGACCATCGACGCCGACGGCTGGCTGCACACCGGCGATATGGCGACCGTCGACGCCGACGGGTGCGTCACTATCGTCGACCGGCTCAAGGAGCTCATCAAGTACAAGGGCTACCAGGTGCCGCCGGCCGAGCTGGAGGCCCTGTTGCTGACGCATCCGCAGATCGCCGATGTCGCGGTGGTCGGTGCGCTGGACGACGAGGGTGAGGAAGTGCCTAAGGCCTTCGTCGTGGTGCAGGACGGCCAGGAGCTGTCCGCCGAAGACGTCATGGCGTTCACCGCCGAGCGCGTGGCCCCGTATAAGAAGGTGCGTCAGGTCGAGTTCATCGCGGCCATCCCGAAGTCGGCGTCCGGGAAAATTCTCCGCAAGGATTTGCGCAAGTAGACGCACTCACTGGCATATGCGGACCCTCCGTGGACCAATGGTCCACGGAGGGTCCGTCTGTGTCAGTGCTCTCGGCGACAGGGCTTTTGGGGTGTGCGAGACTTGAGGCTATGAGCAACGGCAAGCTGATTCTGATGCGTCACGGCGAGTC
>NZ_JBAQWU010000348.1:0-11229 GCF_049299075.1 Gordonia sp. (in: high G+C Gram-positive bacteria) | reverse complement strand
GGTGTGGACACCGGAATCCAGGGCCGCGACGGTGCCGCTGCCCGCCGGGCGGGTCGCGGCCTTATCGGTCAGTTCAGCAAAGAGATCGTCGAAGGTTTTCACGGTTACCTATTTTCGCACGTCTCGTAAGTGGCGGTCCGGCGGCCTGTCCGGGCCGCCGCGAATAACGCGCCCAGCTCGTCGAGGGTGAGTCCGTCGAGAGATTCGCGAAACACCCGCTTAGTGGCGGGCGACACTGGGACTTGGGACGGGACGACGAGGTGTGGCACCCCGGCGGCGTGGGCCGCGGCTGCACCGGTCGGCGAATCTTCGATGGCCAGACAATCGTGCGGGTCGGCGCCAGCCAGCTGCGCGGCCCTCCGGTAGATGTCCGGGGCCGGTTTGCCGAGGGCCACCTCGTCGCCGCACACCGTCGCGACGAAGCGATCGGCTCCGATGGTCTTGATCGCCACATCGGCGATCTCCCGCTGCGTGTTGGTAACCAGGAGCATCGGGATCTGTGCGGCGGCGATCGTGTCCAGCACAGCGACGGCGCCGGGCCGCCACGGGAGTTCCCGAGCAAAGAGCCCGACCACCAGCGCGACCATCCATGCCTCATCGGCGTCATAGTCGCGGCCCGACTCCGGGAGGTGCGCCGCGTCGTAGATCTTGGTCAACGCGTCGACGGCGTTATTGCCCAGCGTCGACGTCCGCAGCTCCGGCGTCATCTCGACACCGTTCCGCTCCGCGAGCTCGTCCATGGCCAGGTCCCAGATGGGTTCGGTGTCCAAGATGGTGCCGTCCATATCCCACAGGACGGCGGCCGGAAGGACCCGATCGCTCATGCCTTCTCCGCCGCGGCCGGCACCGAAACAGTGGCTGGCGAGTCGGTAGCGGGCGAGTCGGTAGCGGGCGAGTCGGTAGCGTCGGGCGGTGCTCCCAGCCGGCCGAGCGCGAATGCGGCCAGGAACATGATCACCAGCGCGGCAACGACGATCGCGTCGCCGATGTGATCGACGGCCAGGTGCTCCTGGTAGATCGTCAAACCCAGGATCATCGCGACAGCCGGCTTGAGGACCGTCACCGTGGGGAGGCTGGTCTGGACGTCACCGGCCTGGTAGCTGGACTGCTGCCACAGGGTACCGAGCGTCGCGGTGACCGCCATCGCCCAGAACTCCCAGCTGGCCAGACCGTGGAGGAGGCCCTGACCGAAGGCGTCGATACCGGTCTTGGTGAACGGCCCGGAAAAACCCAGGAGCAGACCGGCGGCGACGGCCAGAGTCAACGAACGACCGGTGCCGTGCGGCATCCGGCCGCCCATGAGCACGCAGAACACCACGATCGGGACCATGATCGCGATCGGCACCAGCCACGATTTGCCGGAAGGTTCGGAGATGCCGCCCTTCGGATCACCGAGCACCATGAAGAGGACCAACGCGCCGACCAGCACAGCCGCCCAGATCCATTCTTCGCGCCCCATCTTGCGCTTGTTCCCGTAGGCGGCGAGCGGCAACGCGAAGATCAGCGTGGTGACCAGGAGCGGCTGCACTACCAGTAGGCTGCCGATGGCCAAAGCTGCGCCCTGCGCCACGAATCCCAGGATGTCAGCGGTGATGCCCGCGACCCAGACCTTTCGCTTGACCAGCTTCATGAAGAAGGACGCCCCCAGCGCGTCGTCGCCGGAGACCCCCTCGGTTCCTTTCTGCTGAAGGACCGCTGCGACCGCGAACAACAGTGCCGCGAGCAGCGCGAGGACGATGGCAAGAAAGTTCGCCCACGACCAGTGCACGTCGAAAACTCCTTAGGTGTTGAAGTAATTGGCTTCCGGATGGTGCAGCACGAACGCGTCCGTGGACTGCTCAGGATGCAACTGCAGCTCTTCGGACAGTTCCACCCCGATTCTTCCGGGTTCGAGCAAATCGATCATTTTGGCGCGATCGTCCAGATTCGGGCACGCACCGTAACCGAATGAGTATCGCGCACCGCGGTATTCCAGGTCGAAGTAGCCTTGCGCGGCCGCGGGATCCTGGTCGGCGGCGGTGCCGGCGGCGAAGCGCAGTTCGCTGCGCACCCGCTGGTGCCAGTACTCGGCGAGGGCTTCGGTGAGCTGGACGCCGATACCGTGGACTTCGAGGTAGTCCCGGTAGGAGTTCGCCGCGAACAGCTCGTTGGCGAAGTCGGCGATCGGATTGCCCATCGTCACCAGCTGGAACGGCAGCACATCGACCTGACCGGCGGCGATCGCCTGCTCACGCGAGGCAATGAAGTCGGCGATGCACAGGAAGCGCGAACGCTGCTGGCGGGGAAACTCGAAGCTGTGCCGCACCGGCGCGTCCGGGCGCGGTTCGGTGAGGACATGCACGACGTCGCCCTGGCTGACTGCCGGGAAGTAGCCGTACACCACGGCCGCGTGCGCCAAGATCCCCGCGGTGGCCAGCCGGTCGAGCCAGTACCGCAGCCGCGGACGACCCTCGGACTCCACCAGCTCCTCGTAGTCGGGTCCCTCCGTGCCGCGGGTGCCACGCAGACCCCATTGGCCCAGGAACAGCGCCCGCTCGTCGAGCATGGACGCATAGTCCGCCACCGTGATGCCCTTGACGATGCGGGTGCCCCAGAACGGTGGCGTCGGGATCTCGTTGTCGGTGGCGACCGCCGAGCGCGCCGGGACATCGACCGGGGCTTCGGCGGCCTTGCGTTTGGCGGCGATGCGCTGGGACCGTTCCCGGCGCGCCTTGCGCTCGGCGACCTTGGCGGCCGCCGCCTGCGCCGCTTCGCTATCCGGGCCGGGGCCGTCGCCGCGTTTGAGCGCCATCAACTCGTCCATCAGCGTGAGGCCCTCGAAGGCATCGCGCGCATAGCGGACGTCACCCTCGTAGACGTCGGCTAGATCGCCTTCGACGTAGGTGCGGGTCAGCGCAGCGCCGCCGAGGAGAACCGGGAACTCGCTTTTGCCGCGCGAGTTCATCTCCTCGAGGTTCTCCTTCATCACGACGGTCGACTTCACCAGCAGACCGGACATGCCGATCACATCGGCGCCGGACTCTTCGGCCGCCGACAAGATGGTGGCGATCGGCTGTTTGATACCGATGTTCACCACGTCGTAGCCGTTGTTGCTCAGGATGATGTCGACCAGGTTCTTGCCGATGTCGTGCACGTCACCTTTGACGGTGGCGAGCACGATCTTGCCCTTACCGTCCTCGTCGGTGGCCTCCATGAACTGCTCGAGATGCGCAACGGACATCTTCATCACCTCGGCCGACTGCAGCACGAACGGCAGCTGCATCTGACCGGAGCCGAACAGTTCGCCGACCGTCTTCATCCCGGCCAGCAGGTGCTCGTTGATGATCTGCAGCGGCGGGATCTGGGCGCGCGCCTCGTCCAGATCATCGAGGAGACCGTTGCGTTCGCCGTCGACGATGCGGGCCGAGAGTCGCTCGAACAGCGGCAGCGCGGCCAGTTCGGCGGCCCGCGACTCGCGCGCGGACGCGGCCGAGACGCCCTCGAACAGTTCCATCAGCCGTTGCAGCGGATCGTAGCCTTCGCGGCGGCGATCGTAGACCAGGTCCAGCGCGACCTCGCGATGTTCGTCCGGGATGCGGGCCATCGGCAGGATCTTGGAGGCGTGCACGATCGCCGTATCCAGCCCGGCCTGCACGCACTCGTGCAGGAACACCGAATTCAGTACCTGCCGGGCGGCTGGGTTGAGACCGAACGAGATATTGGAGACACCCAGGGTGAAGTGGATCTGCGGGTATGTCTCGTGCAATCGGCGGATCGCCTCGATGGTCTCGATGCCGTCGCGGCGGACCTCCTCCTGACCGGTCGAGATCGGGAAGGTGAGGGCATCGATGATGATGTCCCCTTGCTCCAAATTCCAGTTGTCGATCAGATCGGTGATGAGACGTTCGGCAATAGCCACCTTGTGGTCGGCAGTGCGGGCCTGGCCTTCCTCGTCGATAGTCAGCGCGACGACGGCCGCGCCGTGCTCGGCGACGTGCTCCATGATCCGGGTGAAGCGCGAGTCCGGACCGTCACCATCCTCGTAGTTCACCGAGTTCACCGCGCTGCGCCCGCCGAGGTGCTCCAGTCCGGCGCGGATCACGTCCGGCTCCGTCGAGTCGATCATGATCGGCAAGGTCGACGCGGTGGCCAGCCGACTAGCCAGCGCCGTCATATCCTGCGCGCCATCGCGGCCGACATAGTCGACGTTGAGGTCGAGCATGTGCGCGCCGTCGCGGGTCTGCTCCTTCGCCGTCTCCAGACACGTCTGATAGTCCTCGGCGATCATCGCCTCGCGGAAGGCTTTGGACCCGTTGGAGTTGGTGCGCTCAGCAATCACCAGGAAGCTGGCGTCCTGATCGAACGGCACTGCCGTGTACAGCGACGACGTCTCCGACTCATGCTGGGGGTTCCTTTGCGCCGGAACCACTTTCGCAACTTCTTGACTGACCCGGCGGATGTGCTCGGGTGTGCTACCGCAGCAGCCTCCGACAAACTGAAGGCCGAACTCGGCGACGAAGCCGGCCAGCGCCGCAGCCATCTCGTCGGCGTCCAGCGGATACTCCGCTCCGGTCGGCCCGAGTACCGGCAGACCGGCATTAGGCATCACCGACACCGGCAGCCGGGAGTGCTTGGACAGATAGCGCAGGTGCTCGCTCATCTCGGAGGGGCCGGTGGCGCAGTTCAGGCCGATGACGTCGACCCCGAGCGGCTCAATGGCCGCCAGTGCCGCACCGATCTCCGAACCGACCAGCATGGTGCCGGTGGTCTCGACAGTGACGTGCGTGATGATCGGCAGGTGCCGGCCCAGCTGCACCATTGCCCGGCGCGCGCCGACCACCGCAGCCTTGAGCTGTAACAAGTCCTGGCACGTTTCGATCAGGATCGCGTCGGCGCCGCCCTCGAGCATGCCCAGGACACATTCGACGTACGCATCGCGGATCACTGCGAAGGTGGTGTGCCCGAGGCTGGGCAGCTTGGTACCCGGACCGATGGATCCGAGCACAAACCGGTCGGTGCCATCGGCGGACGGACCGAACTCATCGGCCACCCCGCGGGCGATGGCAGTGCCTTTGAAGGCGAGCTCACGAATGCGGTCGGCGATCTCGTAATCGCCGAGGTTCGAGAGATTGCAGCCGAACGTGTTGGTTTCCACCGCGTCGGCACCGGCCGCGAAGTAGCTTCGGTGAATGTCGGCAAGTACATCGGGGCGGGTGTGGTTGAGAATCTCGTTGCAGCCTTCCAGACCCAGGAAGTCGCCGTCGACAGTCAGCTCCGCCGCCTGGAGCATGGTTCCCATCGCCCCGTCGCCGATGAGGACCCGCCGCGACATGGCCTGCAGGAAGGTCGTGTCGTACCGGGAAGCGTCAGGCGGAGTGATGGGCATGCCTACCAGCGTAGTTCGCCCCGAATTCGCCGCGACCGTAGGCTGGTCGGCGTGAGCCCCATGACGCCGCAGGACCTGCCGGAATTGCGCAGACCAGTGCTGGTCGCGGCCTTTGGCGGCTGGAACGACGCTGGTGACGCGGCCTCCACCGCCATCGAGCATCTGGCGCTGACCTGGGATGCCACCGATCTGTACGATATCGATCCGGACGACTATTACGACTATCAGTCGGCGCGGCCGACGGTACACCAGGCTGGCGGTGTGATGCGGCGCTTGGAATGGCCGTCGGCTGGCATTTCCTACTGCCGGGTCCCCGGCGGGACCAGTGACCTTGTCCTCGTACTCGGTGTGGAGCCCAATTTCCGCTGGCGGACGTTCTGCCAGGAGATCATCGACATGGCCTTCGCGCTCAACGTCGAACGCGTGGTGACCCTCGGCTCGCTGCTCGCGGACACGCCACACACCCGGCCGGTCCCGATCACCGGGTCGGCGTACAACTCCGAAGCGGTCACGAAGTACGGCTTCGCCGAATCCAAGTACGAGGGACCGACCGGCATCACCGGGGTGCTCAATCAGCTGTTCATCCAGGCCGGAGTGCCTGCAATCTCGCTGTGGGCGTCAGTGCCGCACTACCTCGGCCATCCGCCGAATCCAAAAGCCACGCTCGCGCTGCTGAATCGTTTGGAAGCCGTCCTGGACACCCCGATCCCGCTCGGTATGCTGCCCGCGCAGACCACGGACTGGGAGGAGTCGATCAACGAGATGCTGGCCGACGACGAGGACATGGCGAATTATGTGCGCGAGTTGGAAGAACGGGCGTTGGACGAGCAGAACGACGCGGCTGATCAACTCACCGAGGTGGACGGCGACACCCTCGCCGCCGAATTCGAGCGTTACCTTCGCGGCCGCGGTCCCGCTGACTGAACTCCGGTCAGCCGATGCGATCGATCTCGACGACCGGCGTGGTGATCCGCCAGGTACGCACCGCGGGGTCGTCGACGGCACTCACCCAGAACTGACCGGGTTCTCCGATGCGGCACGACCGAACGCTCAGCAGCGGTATGTCTTGCGAGTCGCGGCGCAGTTCGCTGACTTCCCAGTCGCCCTCGGTGTGTTCGCTGACGCCGGGGGCGCGCAGCAGCGTCTTCTCCGCCACGTCGATCAGGTAGGTGGACGTACGCGTCACGACCACGAATACGCCGTCGGAAGCATCGGGAGGGATCTCGGTCACCGGGGTCACGATCGCAGCCTAATCAACGGGGCGGGGCGGATGCGCAGATCGAAGATCCACGCCCAATAGTGCGTCGACGATGCCGACGATCTGATCGGGTGCCCCCGACGCCGAGCCGATTCCGGCCAGCGCACTCTTGGCCCACCCGTCGATCGCCACAAGCGCCTTCGGAGTGTCCAGATCGTTGGCGAGGTGGGTGCGGACACGTGCGATCACCGCGGCGGCGGCGGGTCCGCTCTCGCGGGCGACGGCCCGCTGCCACATCGTCAGTCGCTCGGCGGCAACGCCGAGTGCCGCCTCGGTCCACATCCGGTCGGCGCGATAGTGACCGTCGAGCAGACCAAGCCGAATGATGCGCGGATCAACGCCCGCGGCGCACAACGTGGAAACCAGTACCAGGTTGCCCAGGCTTTTGGACATTTTTTCGCCGTCCAGGCCGATCATTCCGGTGTGCACATAGTGCCGGGCAAAGCGCCGTTGCTGCGCTAGTGCCTCGCCGTGCGCGGCCGAGTACTCGTGGTGCGGGAAGATCAGATCGCTGCCGCCGCCCTGGATGTCGAAGCCTTCTCCGAGCCGGTTCAGCGCGATCACCGAGCATTCGATGTGCCAGCCGGGGCGGCCGGCGCCGAAGGGAGCGGGCCAGGACGGTTCACCGGGCCGGGCGGCGCGCCACAGGAGCGCATCGATCGGGTCGCGTTTACCGGGCCGATCGGGGTCTCCCCCGCGTTCGGCGAACAGCGTCTCCATGGTCGCGCGGTCGTAGTTCGACTCGTAGCCGAAAACTCCGGTGGCACCGGACCGGAAGTAGATGTCTGGAAACTCCGCATCGTCGACGGCGTACGCCGCACCGGATTTCAGCAGTGCGCCGACGGCCGCGATCACCTCGTCGACCGATTCGATCGCGCCGATGTAGTCACGCGGCGGCAGGATGCGCAGGTTTTCCATATCCGAACGGAACAAATTGGTTTCCCGAGTGCCCAGATCGCGCCAATCGATGCCGTCGCGCTCGGCCCGCTCGAAGAGCGGATCGTCGACATCGGTGATGTTCTGAACGTAGTGCACCTCGTGGCCCTGATCGCGCAGCACCCGATTGACAGTGTCGAACGCCAGATAGGTCGCCGCGTGACCGAGATGGGTCGCATCGTACGGAGTGATGCCGCACACGTACATGGTGGCGACCGACCCCGGCGCAACCGGCTTCACCAGCGCATCGGAGGTGTCGTATAAGCGCAGCGCAGGTCCAGTGCCGTCGATCTCGGGCACCGCGGGCGACGGCCAGGATTGCATGGCGTTCACTCTAGCTTCGGCGGTCAGAACGGTGGCCACGGGATGGCGCGCTGCCCCGGCGGAAAAGGCAGGAGCTGCCCGCCCGCCAATGCCGCGGCACGCTCGGCCAGGGCCGCGATCTCGGCGCGAGAGATCACACTGCGCAACGACGTCGACAGTTCCGACGCCGATATCAGCAACTCGCCGAGGGCCGCCAGATCACCGCGCTGGTCGTCGGCAACCGGTGAGCCGGCCCAACCCCACAGCAGGGTCCGCAACTTCGGCTCGGTGTGCAGGGTCAGACCGTGATCGATCCCGTACAACCGACCGCCCCGGTCGATGAGGATGTGTCCGGCTTTGCGGTCCGCGTTGTTCAGCACTGCATCCAGCACCGCGAGCTGACGCAATCGCGGGTCGGTGCCGTCGTGCGCGAGCGCCACCACCGAGCCGTCGGCGTCGTGGGCACGCAGCACCGGAATGTACCCCGCGGGAACCTCGTCGGCCGGGACGATCTCCACCGGCTCGGGGGTGTGCGGCTCGTCGGGCTGGTCGATCCAGGCCTGCACCATGCCCGGACCCAGCGCGGCCCCGGCGGGGCCTTCGCTGCGCAGCACGGTCTCCGGGATCAGATCCCAGCCCAAGGCCTGATCGATCAACCGGGCGGCCACTTCGCGGCCGGCCAGGCTCCCGTCAGGGAAGTCCCACAGCGGCGTCTCCCCGCGCACTGGCTTGTACACGCAACGCACCGTCGCGTCGTCGAGATGCGCCTGGCAGACCAGCGTCACATTGCTCGCCGAGTCGATCTGGCCCTCCAGGGTGAGTTCGCCAGTCGACAGCACCCGTCGCAAAGTCGTGGTGTCAGGCACGTTCGCCGGAGCCGGGCTCGTCGTCGGCGTCGCCGTCCTCCGTCTCCGGGTCCGCCTCGAAGGCGGCGTCGAAGCCCGGAACCAAACGTCCGAGCATGCCGAGCACTTCGGGGTCCACGAACTCGAGCGAGCGGCTGAACTCGGCGCCGCGCTTGTAGCCGTTGCTGCGGGCACAAAGGTGCCCGTTCGGGTCCAGCGGCTGATCGCACAACGGGCATGCGGGACGGCCCGCCGCCACCACGCGCTGCGAGCGCGCCGAGAACTCGCGGGCGGCCTGGGCGGTCAAAAAGATGCGGACCGTGTCCGGGCCGGTCGCGGTGTCGTCAAGAATCACGTCCTCATCGATCGGCGCGTCGGTCACCGCGAGCAACTCGACGACGACCGACGATCCCTCCGCGTCCCAGCCCAGTCCCATCGAACCGACCTGAAACTCGGCATCGATCGGCATCTCCAGCGGCGAAGTGTCCGAGACCTGGGCTTCCGGCGGAACGGCGGTGCCGAAACGGCGGGCGACCTCGTCGAGCAAGTAGCCGAGGCGGTCGGCCAGGATTAGTACCTGCTGCTTCTCGATCTGCACGCTGAGCGTCTGTGGGCCCGAGGTGACCTGCAGAAAGAAGCTACGATCGCCGGGCTCGCCGACAGTGCCCGCGACAAAGCGTTCCGGGTCACGGAATTCGTGAATCATGCGCGACATGCGCGGCCCCTCTCTGTGCCCGAGCGACTACTCTCCGATGGTTGCTTCAACGGTACCTGCGCTCGATGAGACACACGCGGTTCCGGTCGACCCGCCGACCGTCGCGGCCTGTGCGGGGCGCCGCGGGAGGGTCAGCGCACCGACGTTGTTCACGGTAAGCACCTGCGGGCGGGCCGTGCCGTAGTGCACGACGCTGATCGACGCTGGATCGACGACGATGCGCTGAAACGCGTCCAAGTGCATGCCGAGGGCATCGGCGAGAATCGCTTTGAGCACATCGCCGTGCGAGCACAACAGCCACGGACGCCCGCCGTCGTCGCCCCCGTAGAGCTTGTCGAGCGCACGCACCGCGGTGGTGGCCCGCCGGGACACCTCCGCCAATCCTTCGCCGCCGGGGAACACTGCGGCGGCCGGGTGTTGCTGCACCGTCTTCCACAGCGGTTCGCTGGCTAGATCGCGCAGTGGCCGATTGCTCCAGTCGCCGTAGTCCACCTCCACCACCCGCTCGTCGACGACCTCCGGGGCGGCCCCGCCGGCGCGTTGACCGAGCTGTGTGATGAGTGGCGCGACCGTCTCGGCGCACCGCTGCAGCGGTGACCGCACGACGGCGGTGAGATCCTCGAGCACCTCGGTCAGCCGTCCGGGAAGGGCACCGGCCTGGCTGACCCCGTGGGCGTCGAGGCCAATGCCTTCGGTGCGGCCCGCCAATACTCCGGAGGTATTGGCCGTCGATCGTCCGTGCCGGACCAGGATCACCGTCATACCGTCACCCTAGTGGGCGGACCGCGTCGGTCAGGAGGCCGCGACGACACCGGTGCCGAGCAAGATCAGCACGACGGTACCCAGGATGACGCGGTAGGCAGCGAACCAGTTCATCGAATGATCACTGACGAAGCGCAGCAACCAGGCGATGGCGGCGTAGCCGACCACGAACGCGATGATCGTGGCGAGAACGATCTGCCCACCGGAGGCCTGCAGCCCGATGTTCGTCGGCTCGAAGGCGTCCTTGAGGCTGTAGACGCCGGAGCCGACTACCGCCGGAATGGCGATGAGGAATGAGAACCGGAACGCCGCTTCCCGATTGAGGCCCAGGAACAATCCGGCGCTGGCAGTGGCGCCCGAGCGCGAGACGCCCGGAATCAGGGCCAGACACTGCGCGAAACCCATGATGATCGCATCGCGCAGCGTCAACTGGTCCAACCCGCGGCGTTGCGTCGCGAAGCGTTCGGCGGCAACGAAGACGAACGAAAAAAGTATCAACATGATGGCGATCAGATAGAGGTTCCGGCCCACGGTTCTAATCTGGTCGGTGAACAGAATTCCCAGGATCACGATCGGGATGGTAGCGAGAATCACATACCAGCCGACGCGGTAGTCGATCCCGCGCTTGGTGGCGTCGAACAGCCCCGCGCCCCACGCTCGGAGAATCCGAACGATGTCTTTGGCGAAGAAGACCAGCACCGCAAGCTCAGTACCGAGCTGGGTGACCGCAGTGAACGATGCACCCGCATCGTCGTGAAACCACAGTTCGGAGACGATCCGCATGTGGGCGGAGGACGAAATCGGCAGGAACTCGGTCAGCCCCTGCACGGTTCCGAGAACGATGGACTGCGCCCAGGTCATGTCGGTCACGAGGGACCACTGTACCTACCGCACCGCAGACGGCCCCGATCGTCGACGCGGCGCGCCGATCGGCCAAGATAGGAGCCATGCGCGTGCACCTGAGAAGCGCGGCCGTCGCGGCCACCCTTGCCCTCGCCGCCGGTCTCGCCGCCTGCGGGAACGACGATGCGGTCGGTACCGGGAG
>NZ_JBAQWU010000347.1:0-1690 GCF_049299075.1 Gordonia sp. (in: high G+C Gram-positive bacteria) | reverse complement strand
CGAGAGCCAGGTGCGGGACACCCTCGAAGCCCTGTCCGGCCGGGTGCGGTCGGTGTCCTCGCGCGCCCCGGAGACCGCGCTCACGGTGATCACCGGCGTCGGTTCGAGCGCGTGGGACCGCTTGTTCGCCGGACCGCGCCCGAAGCTACTCCGCCCCTTCCGCGTCTACGCAGGCGATCAGCACACGGCCCCGGCGACCCCCGGCGACATCCTGCTGCACATCAAGTCCGACGATATGGGCATGTGCTACGAAATCGGGCAAATCTTGACCACCGACTTCGGTGATTCGGTCACCACCCTGGAAGAGGTGCACGGCTTCCGCTACTTCGATCTGCGCGATCTGACCGGCTTCGTCGACGGCACCGAAAACCCCACCGGCGCCGAAGCACTCGACACGATTCTCCTCGGCCCGGAAGACGCGCATTTCGCTGGCGGCAGCTATGTGACCATCCAGCGCTACGTCACCGACTTCGCGGACTGGACCAGCCTCCCGGTCGCACAGCAAGAAGAGGTCTTCGGCCGCAGCAAGGCCGAGAACCTGGAGATGGGCGACGACGTGAAGCCTTGCAATTCACACACCGCGCTCACCGTGATCGAGGAAGCCGACGGCACGCAGCTCAAGATCGTCCGTGACAACATGCCCTACGGCGACGTCTCAGGGACCGGCGAAAAGGGCACCTTCTTCATCGCCTACTGCAGAACCCCCGACATCACCGACCGCATGCTGGAGAAGATGTTCATCGGCGATCCGGCCGGCAACTACGACGCGCTGCTTGACTTCACCGTGGCGGTCACCGGTAACGAGTACTTTGCGCCCAGCCAGGACTTCCTCGACGACCTGCCCCCGGCCCCGTCCGGTCCGACGGCCCCCGCCGCCCCGGCGCCGGCACCGCTCTCGGACGGGTCCCTCGGCATCGGCAGCCTGCGCGACGACCGCGCGTAACGTCGACACCAACGACCAGCACCCACCGAATCCGTCACCGTCGCTGAGGAGTAACTCTGATGAACAACCTGCACCGCGAACTGGCCCCCATCTCTGACACGGCATGGGCGGCGATCGAGGAGGAGGCGAGCCGGTCGTTCAAGCGCAACAGTGCCGGGCGCCGGATGGTCGACGTCAAAGGCCCGCTCGGCCTGGACGTCGACGCCGTCACCGTAGGACATCGCGGCAAGATCGACAGCCCCGGCGAAGGCATAGTCGCTTACCTGCGCCGCGCGCAACCGCTGGTGGAACTGAAGGTGCCGTTCACGATCACCCGGGAGGCCATCGACAACGTCGATCGTGGTGCCTCCGACTCCGATTGGGACCCGGTGGTCAACGCCGCGGCCGAGTTGGCCAAGGCCGAGGACCGCGCCGTCTTCACCGGATACTCCGCGGCCGACATCACCGGACTGACTGAGCTGGCCCCGACTACCGGGTCGCTACCGAAGGACGTCAAAGACTTTCCGGACGCGCTCAGCGATGCGCTCAGCGCGCTGCGTCTGGCCTCGGTCGACGGCCCGTACTCGCTGGCTCTCTCGGCCGAGCTGTACAGCTTGGTCAGCGAGTCGGTGAACGACGGCTATCCGATCCGCGAGCACCTCCAGCGCATCCTGGGCGAGGGCGACATCATCTGGGCCCCGGCGCTCACCGGCGCCGTGCTGCTGAGCACCCGCGGCGGCGACTTTGAGCTGACCATCGGCCAAGACG
>NZ_JBAQWU010000346.1:0-3838 GCF_049299075.1 Gordonia sp. (in: high G+C Gram-positive bacteria) | reverse complement strand
GTCGGACGGTCAGTCAGGCACTAAAGCTCCTTGCTGGGCAAGGAGTTATCCGCGAGACGGCGCCCAAGGAGTGGGAAATGTCGAATGCAGAACGACTATTTGGAATAATTGATGTTATCGAGGATTGTGTCGACGAGGAATATTCTGGGACTGTCGGCGAGGTAATTCGACTTCTCTCCACGAAGAAGAACGTGCTAGTCGAAGGCGTCGCGGGAAGTGGAAAATCATATCTCCTCGGTGCGCTTGCGAAATATTACAATAATTGCTTAGAAGAGGGTGCGCCCAGTCGGGTGGAGTTTATAGTATTTCATCCAGCGTCAACGTACGAGGACTTTGTTCGGGGGTTGAGGATTGATGGAGATCGCAACTTTGCCATCCAGGACGGTGTGTTTGTCGAAGTATGCAAACGCGCGTGGGCGGAGTACCCAACTCCTCACCTGCTATTCATCGATGAGATAAATCGGGCGCCCACGGCTCGGGTGCTCGGTGATTTATTGTTCGCGATCGAGGCGGGGAAGCGGGTGGCTGTTGACAATCATCCGGGCGATGGGCCGGTAGGCGCAGATTGGACTGAGTCTTCGATTCGACTGCTGATGAGTGATGACAAACATGGCCCCTATCTTGTGGTTCCCGACAACCTGCACATCCTTGGAACGATGAACTCGACGGATCGATCGGTAGGGTCGCTCGACTTGGCGTTACAACGTCGGTTTCATCGCAAGCATATGAGCCCGATGTCGGGTGATGACCTTCGGGATGCGATCCTCTCTACTTTAGCTCCGGCTGAAATTGAAGCAGGTGATTCGCGGATTGTCGATGAGCTTGTGTCTTGGTTTGACGAACTCAATTCGAGACTGAGGGCAGAGATCGGTCCCGATGCTGAGGTTGGACATTCCTACTTCTTCGCCAATGAGTTGTTTGATCGGGAGACTGGCGGGTGCTCGGCGGATGGGATTTCATGGGTTCAATACGATATTCTTAAGCAAACTGCCGAAGTATTTCGGATTTTTGCGGTAGATTCTGACACTATCAGTCGGGTGTTTGATCTTCCTATAGAGTATCCCGGGGGTGAATGGGAGATTGTGTTGCTGGGCCAAGGCCTTGGCGCCACACCGGTCGTGCAGCGGGTAGATAGTGAAGTTGTCGGCGAGGTTGTCGATGAAACCGAGCCAGACCCGCTTCACGGCGCTAGCGACGAAAAGATCGACCCGTCGGATATCGACGTGAATATTTCGGACGTGGCGACAAGTTAATGTCTCCAGGAGGTGTCGGCTGGTTACGTGCGTCGAGGCGGGGAAATGGTGTCGGAGTAGCACTCATAAGTGTTGCGAATGGCCCGTCTGTCGTCGTCCATGTCCTCCCAAAGGTATGGCGACCTGATTCCCCTGGGAAACAAGCGAAACCTAGGCATTTGAATCTGTATTCAGCTGTGCGTTCTCGTGGCAGTGATCCGTTGTCTGTGGTCCTTTATGAGGGGGATTTTCTGGCTCTTCCTGTGGAGTATGCACAGGTTGTGCGCAGGTACGCGTTCGGCCGTGCGCAGGCTAGAATTGGGGATTCTGTCGAATCGGACGAGTTGGGATTCGCGGACCTGTTATTGGAGGAGGTGGTCGCGCCAGGCCAGGGCTGCGACATTCAGATACTTGGATATGATCGGACCAGTCCGTTTGCCGAGAATGACCAGATACATGCCATGTGGACGATTCTAGCTAGCACTCACGACCTCGACACGATTGTTCCGCCTTCCGAAACTGTTTTGTTGGAAAGGCTTATCGAACACGTTCCCGTAATGGAACAGGTTGTGTTTAAGGCGTTCTTGGACGAGCTCAGTTATTGTCTAAGGAGGAAGCGGTCAGAGTTCCAGCCGTTTAGCGAATCATTGCAGGTTGTCCGGGGACGCGTCGATTCTCGCGCGTTGGTGGAACGTGAGGCAAGGGGTCTAATTTCAGTCACATGTGTCTTTGACGATCTGTCTGACGATACACCTGTATGGAGGTTAGTTCGGGCCGCGTTACGGTTGGTGTCAGGTCAGGCTGAGGCTCCTGCATTGGGCACCCAAGCGGGTCGGCTGGACTCGGTTCTCGACTCGGTGACGATTGTAGATCCGGTCAGCGCGATTCTTGCGGTGCCTGTGGTTGATACTGTCTATGCGAAGTATGGAATGTTGAATCTTGTGCGCCTGTCGAGATGCATAGTTCTTCATCGTTATCCGGTCGGTGGCCTTGATTTGAAGGGTCAAGACTCGATGGCTGAGATAAAGGTGGCTACTTCATCGGTGTGGGAGCAGCTCATTGTCCGTTCTTTGGGCTCCGCTCGTTTGGATTGGCTGGTAAAGAATCGTCGAAAAGACACTAGTTTGATGATATTTGAGCATGGCGCAACGAAGTTTCCAGATATAATTCTGGAGGCTCGGCGAGAGCGTTCAACTCGAGTGGGAAGACTTGCGGTGGTGGATGCAAAGTACAAGTTTCAACGCAGGCGTGAGAACGGGAAGGACATGCCGGCGACGATCGCTGGTCAGCTATCGATGGCTGATCAGTACCAATGCTTCGCATACGCTTCTATTCTGAAGGTTCCGTCGGTGTTTGTTGTGGAAGGTCGGTGTTCTAAACTTCTCGCTAAGGATCGGGTTCGTACCGACGCGATGTCCGGAAGTACCGGCCTGGGGAGTACGGTCGCAGTTTGGTCCTTACCATTTCCGCGCCCCGGAATGGTCGATATCGAGGAGGAATCCGTGCTAAAGTTTGTTCGGTGGCTTGAGGATGAAATCGATATATAGAGGTGTCCTATTGGTATGTGTCATAAGGGCGATCCTCACAGCGGTTTCTTTCTGTTGCTTTGAGCATGTGCACGGCGACAGCGAAATGCGTTCATTGTCTCTGCGCCCTGCCCATCGATGACCGATTTGGCCGGCGGTGCATTTTGAGGACTCTTCGGATTTCAGAGTGCGTTGACCCGTTCGGCGAGCTGATCGGAGTGCAGTGGGGACCGCAAGATGTAGTGGTCTAGGTTGCGGAATCCTTGGGCGATTATGTGGAGGTGTTCGAGGCGGCTGTTGATCGCTTCGACTGGTCCATTGGAGACACGGACGTTGAAGTAGGCCAGGATCTCTGTGCGCCGAGCCCACAGGGAGCGGCCGAGTTGGGTCAACTTCTCGAGGCCGGGCGGCACGCCCTTCTGGATCTCCTTTGGCAGGTCCTGATAGTCGGTCCACTTCGCTCTGAAGTCCGGGTGGTTGAATCCGTTCTCAGTCGATCTCGCAGGCCACCGGGGTGTGGGTGTGCCTGCACTGGGCAGCGTACTCGTTCGGCGTCAGGTAGCCCAATGAGGAGTGCCGGTGCCGCGTGTTGTGCTCTTGCTTGTAGTCGCCGATCGCGACCTGCGCTTCGAGCGGGCACGTCCAGTGGTTTCGGTTGAGCAGCTCTCGCCGCATCCAGCTGTTTGATCCATCCCGGGATTTCCGGAGAGATCAGGTCGTGAGTGCCTCCTCCGGATTGAGGGCTCTTCGGATCTAAGAGTGCGTAGGTGAGGTTCGTGTCGACGGCGCTTGAAAACTGAACACTAACGGCGCTCGAAAAGTGGACACTCTGCCGACGATTGGAGGGTGATCACTTTGGAAGATTGGGCGTTGATCCGCAGGCTGGCCGCTGATGGTGTGCCGAACAAGCGGATTGCCGAGCAGTTGAAGATCAGCAGGACGACGGTGATCAAGGCTGTCGGGTCACATGAGCCGCCGAAGTATCAGCGGTCTGCGGCGCCGACGTCGTTCACGCCGTTCGAGGCGCGGGTGCGTGAGTTGCTGGCCGAAACCCCGGATATGCCGGCGACGGTGCTGGCT
>NZ_JBAQWU010000345.1:0-5261 GCF_049299075.1 Gordonia sp. (in: high G+C Gram-positive bacteria) | reverse complement strand
GGGCGCACCTCGGCACGATGCCGGCCGGGCGCATCGTCGACCTCGGTCCGGGCCACGAACGACGGCAACGGCGGAAGGCTCGGTCGGGCGTTGCCCCCGACCTCACGGACGAGATCGGCCAGCGCGGTCAGATCCTGGTCTTCGGCAGGCTGCACGAACTCCCGCTCGCTGCGCAACAGCTCCCAGCCGCGCGGCACCGTGATGCGGTCGGCATGGTCGGAGCACAGGTCCCAGGAGTGTGGCTCATCGGCGCCGGCCAGTGGCCCGACCACCGCGGTCGAGTCTGCGTACACAAACGTCAGGGTCGCCACAGCGAGGCGCGAGCACCCGGGGCGGCAGCACTGACGAGGAGAGGTCACAGAGGCAAGCCTAGCGCGCGGCCACCACCCATCGGACATCGACACGCGATCTGCGCGCTGCAATAGGCTGAACCCCATGCGCTTCGAATCCGCTGAGCCACGGCGCCTCCTGCAACCACCGCGGCGCACCCGCGACCGGCACGACCGCGGGTTGCGGAGCCCACTGCTCCCCCCGACGGTGCCGGCGTTCCGCACCCGATCCGCCCGCTTCGATCGGGCCGCCGTCACCGCGTTCGCCGAGATCGACCGCCACTGGCACAACGCGCTGACCGGCCTAGATCTAGCCGTTGACGACATCCCGCGGATGCTGCCGCGCGAATCGGCGACGGTGCAATGGCCGGACGAGGTGACCGCCGACGGGCCGGTCCCGCTGGCCAGGTTGATCGGTGCGGGCGTCGACGCGACCGGACGCGCGACGCGCGCCCAACTGATCCTCTTCCGTCGCCCAATCGAACTGCGCGCGCACGATGACGTCCCACTCACCGAAATCCTTCGTGAACTGCTGATTCAACAGGTCGCCACCTACCTGGGCGTCGACGAGGAAACCATCGAACAGGGTCCGGAGGGGTAGGTCAGCGCCCCTCAGATGCGCTCGTCCCTCGCAGCGGGAGGTCTGCGAGGGACGAGGAAGTCTGCGGGGTGGGCCAGTGCGCGGTGTGCCAGCCGGGTCCGGCGGTACCGGTCAGATGATGCCGCGCTTGAGGCGGCGCCGCTCCCGTTCGGAGAGGCCTCCCCAGATGCCGAAGCGTTCATCGTTGCCCAGGGCGTACTCCAGACACTCGGCTTTGACCTCGCATCCGTGGCAGATGCGCTTGGCTTCCCGCGTCGAGCCACCCTTCTCCGGGAAGAACGCCTCCGGATCGGTCTGCGCGCAGAGGGCCTGATCTTGCCACTGGTCGTCGACGGCGTCGAACAGCGCATCGAAGTCGCTGGGAACCACCGAGAGGTGACTGCCGTTGCTGGTGAAAACCGAAGGTGCGGCGGGACTTCCCAATGGTGCCGAGAACCGCGCTCCCCCGAACCCCGTAATGTTTTCCGCGAACGTCATCGTTTGCCTCCCTGTTGATGATCGATTCGTTGGCCGCGTGACCCACCGACTCGGCCGCGTCAAGCACCCCAGCAGTGAAATCACACTCCTGTGATTACACACGCACCCGGGCCCACGGGTCAAGCGAACGGGGATTTTTGCTGTTATCACCTTTTTTCGGCCCCACCCGGCCGCACCGCATTGTGTGAGTTCTCTCGGCGTGTCGGACAAACGGGTGACACGCCGGGGTGGTCCTCGGCAACGCCCGGGCCCGCCCTTGGCGTGAAGAGCACCGCCGGGCCACCGTAGGGTGAGCGCTGTGAAGGTGACGGTACTGGTCGGCGGCGTCGGTGGCGCCCGCTTCCTGCAGGGTGCGCGCGAGTTGTTCGGCACCACTCCATTTCCCGCGGTCGCCGAGGCGACCGGTCCGCAGGCCCAGACCGGGCCGCACACGGTCACCGCGATCGTGAATGTCGGCGACGACGCCTGGATGCACGGCGTCCGGATCTGCCCCGACCTGGACACCTGTATGTACACGTTGGGCGGCGGGATCGACACCGAGCGCGGTTGGGGCCGCCCCGATGAGACCTGGCACGCGAAGGAAGAGTTGGCCGCGTACGGGGCCGACCCGGACTGGTTCGGCCTCGGCGACCGCGACCTGGCTACCCATTTGATCCGCACGCAGATGCTCGATGCTGGTTTCCGATTGTCCGACATCACCGCGGCGCTCTGCCGCCGCTGGCAGCCCGGGATCGCCTTGCTGCCGGTGAGCGACGACCGGCACGAGACACATGTCGTGATCGACAAGCCCGGCGGCGCCCCCGGCGAGCGGCTGGCCATCCACTTCCAGGAATGGTGGGTACGCCATCGCGCGCAGGTCCCCACCCACGGATTCGCACAGGTCGACGGCAATGCCACGCCCGCGCCCGGCGTGTTGGAGGCGATCGCCGAGGCCGATGTGGTGCTGTTGGCGCCGAGTAATCCGGTGGTCAGTATCGGAGCGATCACCTCGGTCGCGGGCCTGCGTGCCGCCCTGCGCACCACGTCCGCCCCGGTCGTCGGCATCAGCCCAGTGATCGACGATAAGCCGTTGCGCGGCATGGCCGATCAGTGCCTATCGGTGATCGGCGTGGAAACCACCTCCCGGGCGATTGCCGAATACTACGGCGCCCGCAGCGGTGTCGGCCTGCTGGACGGCTGGCTGGTGGCGCCCGGCGATGCCGCCGTAGCGAACCCGGTGCCCGGAATCGCCATCGGTCAAGCGCCCCTGCTGATGACCGATCCGACCACCACGGCCGCGATGGTGCGCGCGGCCTGTGACCTGGTCGGGATCCGCATATGAACCAGCCCGCGGCCAGCGACCGTGCCCCCTGGCGCCGGGACCACCGTGCCGCCGGCGAGCTGACCATCCGCCCGGTGACCGGACTCGGCGAGTTCGGACCGGCCAGCGATCTGGCCGCCGAGATACTCACCGGCGCCCCGTGGCTGGCCGACGGTGACGTCGTCGTGGTCACCAGCAAGGTCTTCTCTAAGATCGAGGGCCGCATGGTGCCTGCTCCGGCCGACCTGGAGCAACGAAATACTCTGCGCCGCAAGCTGATTGACGACGAAGCCGTGCGAATCGTCGCCCGTCGCGACCAGTTGCTGATCACGCAGAACCGCAACGGCCTCGTCCAGGCCGCGGCCGGCGTCGACGGTTCCAATGTGCCCGGCGATCAGCTCGCCCTCCTCCCGGTGGATCCGGACCACAGTGCCGCCCAGCTGCGCGCCGACTTCACTGCGCGCGGTCTGGATGTAGCCGTGCTGGTCACCGACACCATGGGCCGGGCGTGGCGGGCCGGGCAGACCGACGTCGCGATCGGCGCGGCCGGAATCGCCGTGCGGCACAGCTACGACGGGGCCGTCGACGGCTACGGGAATCCGCTGCTGGTCACCGACATCGCTGTCGCCGATGAACTCGCTGCCGCTGCCGATCTAGTGAAGGGCAAAATCGACGGAGTTCCGGTGGCGGTGATTCGCGGACTGGCCCCGGTCGACGACGGATCGACCGCGCGGAACCTGGTTCGCGAACCCGAATCCGACCTCTTCCGCCTTGGTACCGAGGACGCTCTCACGCAGGGCCGCACCGAGGCCCTGCTGACCCGAAGGTCCGTACGGAGCTTCGCGTCGGGCCGAGTAGCGCCGGCGGAGATGCACGCGGCCTTCGCCGAAGCCCTGACGGCACCGGCACCGCATCACAGCCATCCGGTGAGTTTCCTCTGGGTCCGCGACCGCAGCCGGCGGACTGCGCTACTCGACGCGATGGCCGAGGATTGGCGGCGCGATCTGGACGCCGACGGCAAGAGCGTCGAGTCGGTTACCCAGCGGGTGGGGCGCGGCCAAATCCTGTACGACGCACCGGAATTGGTGATTCCGGTGATGACTCGCCAGGGTATGCACACCTACCCCGACGACCGGCGCAATGACTGCGAGTACACCATGTTCACTGTTGCCGCAGGCGCCGCCGTGGGCTCGCTCCTTGTCGCCCTGTCGGCGCGCGAGATCGGTAGTTGCTGGGTGGGATCGACGATCTTCGCGGCTGCGACCGTGCGTCGCGTGCTCGACCTCCCCACCCACTGGCAACCACTGGGCGCCATCGCGATCGGCCACCCCGCCGCCCCCGCGGGGTTGCGCGGACCCGCAGACACCGAAGGCCTGGTGATTGAGCTGTGACTCCCGCCCTGACCGCCTCCGCACACACGACGCTGACTGGCTGGACCCCGCCCACCGCGGAGCAGGATGCCCTCCGCTATGCGTATCTTGCCTTTGTCGACGCTGCAGCGAATCCGTGCGAAAGAGCTTGTGTACCAGGACATCTGACCGCGTCGGCGATCGTCTTCGACGCCACCGGCACCCATGTCCTGCTGACCCTGCACCCCCGCGTCGGCAAGTGGGTCCAACTGGGCGGTCACTGCGAACCGGCGGACGCCACCCTCGCCGCAGCAGCCCTCCGCGAAGCGACCGAGGAGTCCGGCCTCCCTAACCTCGCGCTGTCGGCAGCACCGGTCCAACTGCATACCCACCCGATCACGTGCTCGCTCGGCCAGCCGACCCGCCATCTGGACGTCCGCTATGCCGCCGTCGCCCCGGCCACCGCCACCGCCACTCCCCCACCGCCGGTCATCAGCAACGAGTCCATCGATCTCGCCTGGTGGCCGGTCAATGCTTTGCCGGAGAACGTCGACGCCGAATCGATACCGGCGCTGATCGCGCTGGGCCGCGACTCGTTGCGCGCCGCCGCGCAGCTCGGCTGAGCTGATTTCGAGCGGGCGCGAGCCGGTCAGATGACCTGGTTTTTGGCGACGGCGACGATGCCACCGGAGCTGACGGTGTACTGCTCCCGGTCATGTTCGGAGTCGACGCCGACCTGACAGTCGTCCCGCACAACGACGTTCTTGTCGAGGATCGCGTTACGGACCACCGCATTGCGCCCGATCCGCACGCCGGGCATCAAGATGCTGCCCTGAACCACGGCACCCTCAGCGACCACCACGTCGACCGACAGCACCGAACTGTGCACCATGGCGCCGGAGACGATACAGCCGGCACCGACCATCGAGTCGTTGGCCGATCCGCCGTTGATGAACTTCGCCGGCGGCAGGTGCGAGGTCTCGCCGCGGATCGGCCAGCGCGCATTGTACAGATTGAACGCGGGCTTGGCCGACACGAGGTCCATGTGCGCGTCGTAGAAGGCATCGATGGTGCCGACGTCCCGCCAGTAGCCGATGTCTTCGGGAAGGGCGCCCGGGACCACGTTGTCGTTGAAGTCGTACACGTAGGCTTCGTCGCGCGCCACAAAGGCGGGAATGATGTCACCGCCCATATCGTGGTCGGAG
>NZ_JBAQWU010000344.1:0-10087 GCF_049299075.1 Gordonia sp. (in: high G+C Gram-positive bacteria) | reverse complement strand
CGCCTGATCGGCGCGCGGCGCAGCGACGACGAAGCCCCGCCGCGGACAACAACTCCAGCGACGGGGCTTTCGATCGTGCAGCCGCTCAGCGAGCGAGCGGGTAGCGCAGACGCGCGACGACGACGTCGTTCCAGAACTCCGAGTCGACCTCGGACGAGCGCACCGGCACCACCTTGCCACTGTTCCCGAGCACGACGACCGCGATGCGAGACATCAGGTCATACCCCTCATCGGAGAAAGTGACCTCACCGGTCACGCTATCCAGGCGGCCCAGGGTGTCAACAGTGAAGTCGTACACCAGCGTGTCCACCGCGCCGCCCACTGCCCCGCGAGCGATGTCGGCGATGTCGGTGGCGGCCAGCCCTTTGCTGACACCATCGGCGATGACACCGACGGTCTGCGAGGCGCGCGCGGCATTGACGTCGGTGAGGCCAGCCCGGATCGCGGTGTCCACCTCATCGGGACGCAAGGTGTCCGGGTTACCCGGCACGAGCACTACTTCGCGGCGACCGTTGAAGTTCTCCCGGAACATGCCCTCCAGCGGGTCGGTGGCGAACAGGAACAGCGGGATCTCGCCGCTGGGATCAGCGTGCGACAGCACCGACTCGACCTTGCGCGCCACGCGCTTGGTGTAGGCCTCCAAGGTCTGGGTCTTGTCGTCGCCGTGCGCCCGGGCGTCAGCGAAATCGCCTTCGTTGATCTTCAGTTCGTGGGCCTCGGTGGTGGCCGACGCCGACCAAATGTGCCATTCGTTGGCCGACAGCGTCAGGGCGTAGGCACGCTGCGGGTAGGCCACCGACCGCACGATCTGCCCCAGGTCCCAGTACTTGCCCACCTGCAGCTGCGGCTCCAGATTGTTCGGGAGGACAAAGATCTCCGCGCCGTCGGCGGTCGCGAAGATCGCCAGCGAGCGCGACAGCACGTCCCAGCAGTCGTCGGCAAGGATCCACTCAGTGATCGCGTGGAACGATTCCTGGATCGCATTGTCCGCACCCCGCTCACGCAGCGTCCGGATCGCCTGATCCATCGAACTCTTCACCGCAGTCCGCGCGACGTCGTACTCTGCCGCCGTCGCGGGCACATAGATGGTCACCGCATTTTCTTTGGGTTCGCCCATCTCGAGCAACTCAGCGGTGGTTGGGAATTCGTAACGTGCCAACGGACATGCCTCCTGTAGCGGTGGTCGGCAACGCTCCATTACGCTGCCGCGCGGTCCTGCCAAGTCCCCTCGCACCTGGCCGGACCGACACCTCCATGATACTGCTGGGTCAGTGCCCCAACTCAGCCAGGATGCCCTGATTGGTCTGACTCCACAGCGGCTTCGCCCAGCCCCCGAACGGCCGATCGGTGAGCACGACCGCGGCCGCCCGACGCTCCGGATCGACCCACAAGAAGGTGCCCGCCTGACCGAAGTGCCCGAAGGTCGACGGCGAGTGCTCCGGTGCCGTCCAGTGCGGGTTCTTGGTCCCTTTCAACTCCGGCCCCAGACCCCAGTCGTTGGGCCGGAACTTGCCGTACCCGGGGGTGAAGCCGTCGATCCCGGGGAACTGCACTGCGCGGGCGAGTTCCGCGGTCTGCGGCGAGATCAGCATCGGATCGAGAAGCTCGACGGCGAATCGCGCCAGATCGTCGACGTTCGACGAGGCGCCGTGCCCAGCTGGGCCGTCCAGCGTGGTCGCGGACAATCCGAGCGGCTCGGCGAGCGCCTCGCGCAGATAGTCGGCAAAGGCGATCCCGGTCGCGGCGGCCACCGTCTCGGCGAGCACCTCGTACCCAGCTGAGGAGTAGATGCGCGTGGTGCCCGGCTCCGCAACCGCGTCTCTGGCGTCGAAGTCCAGTCCGGACGCATGCGCGAGTAGGTGCGCCACCGTCGACCCGGGCGGTCCGGCCGCCTCGTCGAGGTCGATGGCTCCCTCCTCCACCGCTACCAGAACCGCGTGAGCCACCAGAAGTTTGGTCACCGACGCCAACGAAAACACCCGATCGGTATCCCCGAACGTAGCGACGTTCGGGGAGCGGTCGGGTGTGATCACGGCGGCCGACACCGCGTCGACCGGCCAGTGCGCGAGTTGCTGCAGTGCATCCACGCACCGCACCCTACGCGCGGCGATCTGTCAGTTGGCGGGAACCGGAACTGCTGGGGTCTCCTCGGCGGGGACCTGAGGAGTGGCGTTCGGCTGTTCATCAACGACACCCGGCGCCACCTCGAGCTCACCGGAGCGCTCGATCACTTGGTTTTCGTCCAGGGTGCTCTGCACATCGTCGACGTTGCCGAGCACACGGTCGACGTCGGCGGTCGTGTAGCCACACTGGTACGCCTCGGAGACCCACTTCTTGGTCAGGCGCGCAATCCCCCCTTGGTGCGCCACGGCGACGGTGGTGCCCTCGACCTTGTTCGGGTCTGAACGCCTCAGGTCGGAGACCTCCCGGCAGACGTGGAAGGCCGCGCCACCCTTGACCCAGAAGACCTCGTCCTTACCGGTCAGCTCCTGGACGACGTTGGTCTCGACGCTGTACTGCTCCACCGACGGCGCATCCTTATCAAAGGAGAGCACCCCCACGACGAGAGCGACGACGATCGCCACGGCCCCGAGAATGCCCTTCTGTTTGCCGTCCATATCCTTGTCGAGGAAGATCAGTACGATCAGCGGCAGGAACGCCAGGACCGTCATAATCACGCCGAGCTGGTTCTGGATGAAGAAGCGAGTCTTGTCCTTCTCTGACGCCGGGTCGAACCGGTTCGCCTTCTTCCATAGCAGCGAGCCGCCCAGCGTAAGCACCGCGATGGCGACGATCAAACCGATGATCAGCCAGGTGTTGACCGGCTTCTCCGGGAGCAGGGCCCACACGATGGTGAAGATCTCCAGTCCGATGGCCACGATCCACAACACCATCGCGACGATGCGAAGCTTCAGCGCCGTCGACTTGGCTTCCGGCGAAGCGACGAAGGTACCGCCCTTCGTCGTCTTCTGCTCGGCCACCTCGGCGCCGCGCTGCGCGCGCGACGTCCCGGGCTTCTTACTCTCAGCCATCTCTACCTCCGGTCCGGGTGAATCGTCGCTAAGCGTAACGCCGGGTCGCCGCGCGGCGGCGCAAGGTCAGCGGTCGGCGTCGGTGTACCGGATCACGCCGCGGATGTTGCGGCCTTCGAGCATGTCGCTGTAGCCCTGGTTGATCTGATCGAGGGTGTACTCGCGGGTGATCATGTCCGCGATGTTGAGCTTGCCCGCCTTGTACATCGACAGCAGCAGCGGAATGTCGAGCTTGGGGTTAGCGCCACCGAAGATGGAGCCCTGCAGATTTTTCTGCAGCAGGGTCAGCATCGCCAGGTTCAGGGTCACCTCGCTATCGGCCATATTGCCCATGCCGGTCAGCACGCAAGTGCCGTTCTTAGCGGTGATGCTCATCCAGGTGTCGACGTCGGTGCCGTGCACCTCGCCGACGGTGACGATGACCTTCTGGCACATACCCCATTCGGTGACATCGCCGATCGCATTCATAGCTTCAGGCACCGAGGCAAAAGCCGCCGTGGCACCGAACTTGAGCGCCTGCTCCCGCTTCCATTCGACCGGGTCGATGGCAAAGACGTTGCGTGCACCGGCGATCACCGCACCCTGCAGCGCTGCGGTGCCGACGCCGCCGACACCGACGATCGCGACATCCTCACCCGGGCGGACGTCGCCACTGCGGGTCGACGATCCGTAGCCGGTCGGAATACCGCAGCCGCACAGCGCGGCAACCTCGAACGGGATGTCCTTGTCGATCTTCACCGCGGAAGCCTCGTGCACCACCATGTACGGGCTGAAGGTGCCCAGCAGTGTCATCGGGTACACCGGCTCGCCAGCCGCGCTGTGAATACGGAAGGTGTGATCGGAGACGGCCTCGCCCTGCAACAGCATGGCACCGAAATCGCACAGGTTGGCCACACCCGCCCGGCACGACTTGCACTTGCCGCACGACGGAATGAAGCTGAGCACCACGTGGTCGCCGACCTCAAAGTCAGTGACGCCCTCGCCTACCTGCTCCACTACACCGGCGCCCTCGTGTCCGCCGAGGATCGGGAAGCCGGCCATCGGAATGCCGCCGGTCATCAGGTGATGATCGGAGTGGCACATGCCGGCCGCCTCCATGCGGATCTTGATCTCATGCGCCTTCGGATCGCCGATCTCGATCTCTTCGATCTTCCACGGAGTGTTCAATTCCCGCAGGATTGCGCCCTTAGTCTTCAACTCTTCCGACCTCACTTGATTCTGCCCGTCGCCGTCGACGGGCGTGGATGTGACGACGCGCGATAACCGCGCTGTGAATGTGAGCGTAGTCATCGCGCGCCGAAATTGGAACACGTTCTAGTCAGCGAGTCTTCGCTGACCGCGATCGTCAGGGAGCCAGGCCGGCGTCCTTGCTGCCGAACTCGTCACGCAGCGTCGGCTTGACCACCTTGCCGCCGGCGTTCCGGGGCAGTTCACCGACCAGAACGAGGTCCTTCGGGTGTTTGAAGCGCGCGAGGTTCTCATCCAGGTATGCCCCGAGGTCCTCGAGCGTCAGGTCCTCAACACCTTCGGCGAGTACGACCACCGCGACCGGCACCTCGCCCCACTGGTCGTCGGCGCGCCCGATGATCGCAGCCTCCAGAATCTTGGGGTGTCCGAACAAGACGTTCTCCACCTCGGCGCAGTAGATGTTCTCGCCGCCGGAGATGATCATGTCCTTCGCCCGGTCCACGACGTAGAGGAAGCCCTCGTCGTCCTGCCGCACCAGGTCACCGGAGTGGAACCAGCCGCCGCGGAACGCGTCAGCAGTGCCTTCCGGGTTCTGCCAGTAGCCGACCATCAGGTTTGGGCCGCGGTAGACGATCTCGCCGACCTCGCCGGGGGCGACGTCCTCGCCGATCGGGTCGACGATGCGCGCCGTCACCGCCGGCACCACCTTGCCGATTGAGCCGATCTTGCGCAGCGCGTCCTTGCCTTCCAGTACGCACGTGATCGGCGACATCTCCGTCTGCCCGAAGACGGCGACGTTCAGCGCATCCGGGAAGGTCGCGTTCATCGCTTTCAGCACCGTGTCCGAGGCCGGTGCGGCTCCCCACGAGATCACTGTGAGCTTCAGGGCACGCGGCTGGGCCGCCTGCGCGGCGCACACCGCCTGCCACTGGGCCGGAACCAAGAAGATTGACGTTGTGCCCTCGGCTTCCAGGACGTCGAGCATCTGGTTCGGGTCGAAGGCGCCCAGCGGGTGGATCACCGACAGCGCACCCGTCGCAAACAGCGGCGTCATCGCGCCCAAGCCAGCAATATGGAACAGCGGCGCGACGCAGGAGCCGATGTCGTCAGGTTTGGTGTTCAGCGCCTGGATCGTGGTCAGCGCCTGCGACTGCAGGTTCTGGTGGGTCAGCATCGCACCTTTGGGCTTGCCAGTGGTACCCGAGGTGTACATGATCAGCGCGACGGTCTCCTCAGGGATGTCGATCTCCGGCAGGTCTGCACCGTCCTCGGCGACGAGCTCCTCGTACTTCAGGTGCGCCTCGCTGTCGGTCTCCCCCACCACCAAGACGTCAGAAATCCCGGTCATCGCGCCCACCGCGTCGGCCAGCGGCGCGAGCAGCGACTCGGTCGCGATCATCTTGGCACCGGAATCCTGCGCGATGAAGCCGATCTCGGGCGGCGCCATACGGACATTCACCGGCACGGGGATCGCCCCGATCAGGTTGGCCGCGAACACCAGCTCGACATACTCGGAACGGTTGAGCATGACGATCATGATCCGGTCGCCGAATCCGACGCCGCGGCGGCGCAGCGCGGCCGCCAGCCGGTGGGTGCGCTCGTCCAGCTGCTTCCAGGTGGTCACCGTTCCCAGGAATTTAAGCGCGGGGTTGTCCGGAATCATCCGCGCGTGCCTGCGCACCTGATTATTCCAGTGGCTACGGCGCGAGCGGGTGGGCTCGGAATCGAGGGCGATGCCCAGGGCGTTCGTCACGGGTTCTCCTTGGTGGTGTTTGGAAGAGCGGGTGGTGTTTGGAAGAGCGGGTGGTGGTGAGAAAGGCGTTGGTGGACACGTCGATCAGCCGCAGATTCAGCGCTGACCGGAAGTAAACGCGGCCAGCGCCGCCTGAAACTGTGGGCTTTGCAGGAGCTCAGCCTGTCCGGCGATCTCCCTGCCGATCGCCGCGTCGTACTGATCCAGGGAGGCGCCGTCGAGGGCGGCCTTGGTCAGCGCCAGCGCCGGCGCAGATGCTCGGCAGAGCCTGGTGGTCACCCGGCCCACGACGGCATCGAGTGCCTGCTCTTCTTCAACCACCTCGTTGAGCAGTCCGGACTCGAGGGCCTCGGCGGCAGAGAGCTTTTGACCAAGCAGCGCCATCGCATTGGCGCGCGCTCGCCCGATCGAGGCGGCGAAGGTCGCGCTGGCCCCGCCGTCGGGCATCAATCCAATATTGACGAAGGCCAGGAGAAAGTAACTGCGGGCAGTGGCGTAGATCAGGTCAGCGCCCACCGCGAGCGAGGCCCCGATGCCAACGGCTGCCCCATCGACTGCCGCCACCACCGGCATTGGCAGCGCGCGCACGGCGCCGACCAGCTGAGAACCGTTCTCGATGATCGCCCGCGAGTCATCGCCGTCGAACCCACCCTTGGTCGCTGCCTCCGTTGCCATTCCGGCGACGTCCGCGCCCGCACAGAACGCGCCGCCGCGCCCACTGAGCACTACGACCCGCACGGCCGGATCGGTGGCCCACTGATCGCACACCTCGATGATCCGCCGAGATGCCGGGCCGTCGAGGGCATTCATCTGTGCGGGCCGGTCGATCTCGAGACGGGCCACTCCCGCCGCGTCGATCCCGCTCCAGATCCCGTCAGTCAACTTCGCCGCAGACAAGTGCTTCCTCCGATTCATCGACGGTCGTGGGACACACGCTAGCATCCAATATGAGCCGCGTCACGCGAATCTTCATTCACTTATTAGTCCATGATTAGCGCGATGAACTGCATAGTTATTCGATCATGTCTAAACATATATTTTTGCTTGCCAGTTCAACTACCATTCACTCCGTGAATCTGAAGCCGTCGTCGACGGCCGCATCCGTCCGCCGGGTGCGGCCGCCGGATCGGCGTGCACACCTGATCGAAGCCGCCGCCGCCGCATTCGCCGCGCACGGCTTTCACGGCACCCGAATGTCCGATATCGCAGGCGGCGCGGACGTGTCTGCACCAGCCCTGTACCGGCACTTCACCACCAAATCCGCTCTGCTGGGTGCCGTCGTCCGCGAGTCCGCCGAGCGCATGCAGACCGCACTGGCCTCGGTGGAGTCGACACCGGACGACCCGGCAAACGAGCTGGGCGAGGTGATCGACGCCTACGTCGCCACCGTGCTCAACCACCGGAGCGACCGGGATCTATACCGTTGGGAATCCGGCGCGCTCGATTCGGAGGATCGCACCTACGCCCAGGACGTGCGATCCTCCGCCGAGCAGCGTGTTCGCGATCTAATCCTGGCGGTACGACCCGAGTTGTCGTGCAGCGAGGCCGAAACCCTCACCGAGGCCGTCTACTCGACAGCGAACAGTCCGAGTAATCATCGAGTCACGCTGCCTCGCAAGACCATTGGGACGCTGATCGGTCACGCCGCACGCACCGTTGCCTTCGCCGAGTTGCCCCCCTCGCGGGAGGGGCCGGTAACTACCGGGCTGGCGCCGACCGCCCGGCGAGAGGTCATTCTCACCGAGTCGGTCGCACTCTTCGCCAAACATGGCTTCCACGAGGTGACCATCGAGCAGATCGGCGCTGCCACGGGGCTTCCCCCGTCCGGCGTGTACCGCCACTTCCCCTCCAAGCAGGCAATCCTGGCGGCGGCGTTACAACGCGCGTCCGAGCGCACTGCCTCCGCCGTCGCCGCCGGACTGGCGCAAACCGACTCCCCAAGCGAGGCGCTCACCCACCTGGTGCACCAGTACGCGCTACTGTGCGTCACCGATCCGGCGATCATCACCGTCTACCGGCGCTGCTTCGGCGCGATCGACGGCACCCAACGTGGCGAACTACGTCGCCAGCAGCGCATCAACGTCGACGAATGGGCCAGTTGGCTCCGGGCTACCCGCCCCGAACTACCGCCCGCCTCAGCCCGGTTTCTGGTGCACGCAGCACTGGACGTGATGAACGATCTGACGGGCGGACCGCACGCCGTGGGTGCCGATACCGGCGCGGCCCTCGCGCTGACAATCCTGTTGGAGACACCGGCCGGTTGAACGACGCGTGAGCGACTCCGACGAAAATCAGATCGTCACGAAGTCCGCGACGAGCCACCGGTCCCCGTCGCGAGTCAGGGTGACCTTGACGCGACGCTGGTAGGTGACGCCGTCGGCCCCGGCCGAGGGCAACTCCGGAGAGGAGAGCGTGTGGTCGACCGCCACCAGCACCACCGCGTGGTCGCCGCTGATTGACGTGAGGCCGGCGTCGACGGCCGTGCCCACCGACGTCACCTCCGCCGCGTCGTTGCCACGCCGCGCTTCCGGCGACGCCTCGATGTACCGGTCGGCGAAGTCCGGGGTCGCGATGGCCCGAATCCGCCGATCCAGGTCGGCGTAGCCGCCCGGCTGGTAAGTGAGCATCTCGGCCGCATACTGCTGCGCATCTGCCATCGCCTGCTGACCGATGCCCGAGTCCGGCCCCAGCCTCCCGTCCTGCGACTGGGCATAGAAGTAGCCAAGCACCCCCAGTCCGATCAGCAGGGCCGCGATCAGCGCGCACAGTCCGATCAGCAGACCGCGGACCGGACGATTCGGCCGCGCGGGCGCGGTCACCACCCCGGGCACCCGCGCCGGATCGATCACCTCCGTCTCATCCTCGCCACCGGATACGGCGTCAGCAGCTTCGCCGTCACCAGATTTGGCCACTTCCTTACGGCGGGCCTCTTCCCGCACCCGGCGATTCTCGGCGAGCAGTTTCTTGCGTTCACTTTCGGTCAGCGCCTTCGCCGATTCGGGCATGCCGACCTCGACCGTTCCCGGGTCGCCCGAATCCAGCCCCTCGACGATCGGGTCGGTCGGGTCTGGGTTGTCCGCACTCGTAGGCATGGGCACCAATCTAACGCCCTTCCACCGAAGCGCGCCCACCGCTTGCGTTCCCCTCAAATATCACATATATGTGATAGCAACATTGTCGATTCAGCACAGGAGCTCCCCATGGTCGTCTTCACTCCCGAACAGCAGGACTTCGCCAAGTCCATCGCCGACTTTTGCAAGCGCGAGACCGGCACCCGCGCCCAGCGCGACGCGTTGACCAACAACGGCACCGAGAACCATTCGGTGGAGTTGTACAAGAAGATGGCGGGGCTGGGCTGGGCCGGCATCAACGTTGCCGAGGCGTACGGCGGTGCCGGCGCCGGCAATGTCGAGCTGTGCATTCTGCTCGAGGAGTCCGTGCGCGGACAGGCACCGATCGGCGGGATCGGACCGACGCTGATCACCGCGGCCGCCTACGAGAAGTTTGCCGACGAGGACCGCAAACGCGAGGTCCTCGCGGGCGTCGTCGCCGGCGATTCGCTCTCCATCTCGATGTCCGAGCCGGAGGCCGGCTCCGATGTCGGCGCCCTGACCTGCCGCGCCGAGAAGGTCGAGGGCGGCTGGAAGATCAACGGGCAGAAGACCTGGTGCTCCAACGCGCACTTCGCCACCTCAATCCTGCTGATCGCCCGCACCGACTCCAGCGGCGCCAAGCACGAAGGCATCACCCAGTTCCACATTCCGGCCGGGACCCCCGGGCTCGAGATCAAGGGAATCGACACCCTCGGCGGGAAAGAGGTCAATGACCTCTACTTCACCGACTGCTTCGTCCCCGATTCGGCGGTCGTCGGCCAGGTTGGCAACGGCTGGATGCAGCTGATGGCTGGCCTAAACACCGAACGCCTGATCCTGGCTGCCATGCAGCTCGGTGTGGCCGAGCGGTCCTTCGACGACACCCTCGCCTTCATCACCGAGCGCAAGCAGTTCGGTCGCCCGATCGGCTCCTTCCAGGCCCTGCGCCATCGGATGGCCGACCATGCCACCGAGATCGCCGCCACCCGGGAACTGATCTATGCGCTGGCGCAGGCCTCCGA